>NZ_JAAKXB010000006.1:0-254235 GCF_029479985.1 Aeromonas sp. A600620
CAGAAGTGAAACGCGGTAGCGCCGATGGTAGTGTGGCATTCGCCATGCGAGAGTAGGACACTGCCAGGCACCCAATTAAACGGTGATGTGAAAACACATAGCCGGCTGCGAGGATGACCCCTCATCAAGAAGCGGCAAATGATTTAGCGCAAGCTAACCGAATGCGGAGCGGTAGTTCAGTCGGTTAGAATACCGGCCTGTCACGCCGGGGGTCGCGGGTTCGAGTCCCGTCCGCTCCGCCACTAATTTGAAGGCCTTCCCAGATGGGAAGGCCTTTTTGCTATGGGCGGTTTTTGCCCATAAGTCCCACTGGTTTGCACACCAGAACCAACACAAAGCCCAGTCTGACGACTGGGTTTTGATGTTTTTAGCCTGCTGGTGAGCTGCCGACATCCCACCGCGATGGCAATACCTTCCCCCTGTTGGCGCTCTTGCTACTGTTTCCAGCTCTGTATCGCATCACACCCCACCTGCATGACGATTAAATCAGGCCATCTTGCAACGGTACGTCATCGCTTCCACTTGTTTGTGTAATCCCCTTTTTTACTTATGGATTTATTCCATTAAAACAGTCTCTTATCAAGAATGAGCGATTCTGCTGCAGGAATACCACATGAATCAAATGATAATGATTATTGTTTGAATGATTCTGGCGAGGTCGTTACAATGCGGGCTGATTAATAAAGTGCTTTTCAAATGAGCCTTTTCTAATGCTGCGTCTGGCCGGATGCTAGGGCGTTGTAATGAGTGAAGTAAGGGAATACGTCACCTTCCTACTAATAATGTTCAGGCTAAAACATGACAACAGTGAAACCGAACAAGCTTGCCTTGTTGATCTGCTCCCTTCTTGCGACCCAGGCCTATGCTGCCGAACAAGAGGTGATGGTCGTCACCGCTTCCGGCTTCCAGCAGAAGATTGAAGACTCTGCCGCCTCCATCTCCGTGATTACCCGTGAGCAGCTGGAAAAGCGGGCCTATCGCGATGTGACTGACGCCCTGAAGGATGTTCCCGGTGTGGTGGTGACCGGTGGTGGCAGCAGCAGTGATATCAGCATTCGCGGTATGGGCTCGAAATACACCCTGATGCTGGTTGATGGCAAGAAGGTGGATAGCCGTGGCACTCGCCCGAACAGCGATGGTCCGGGTATCGAGCAGGGCTGGCTGCCGCCACTGCAGGCGATTGAGCGCATTGAGGTCGTCCGTGGTCCCATGTCATCCCGTTATGGTTCCGATGCCATGGGGGGCGTGATTAACGTCATTACCCGCAAGACCACCGGTCTGGCTTGGCAGGGCTCGGTTCACGCTGATTCGACCTTCCAGGAGAACAAGGATGCCGGCAATAGCTTCCAGACCGATGCCTATACCGCAGGTTCACTGATCGATGGCGTGTTGGGGCTGCGTTTCCACGGTCAGCTTGCTCATCGTGGTGAAGACAAATTTACCCAGGGTTTTGCCGAGCAAGAGACTCGCAGTGGCACGGCGGTGCTCAGCTTCAAGCCTGATGACCATAACCGCTTCGATCTGGAAGCCAGTCGTAGTCTGCAGGATCGGGATCGCACGGCCGGCAATTCGCTGGCTGCCAAGGCGAAAGATAGCCTTAACCGATACGAGCGCACCAACTATGCGCTGACCCATGATGGTCAGTATGATTTCGGCTCTTCCAGCAGCTATCTGCAGCAGGAGACCAACACCAATCCCGGCCGCCAGATGGAGCTCACCAACACCATCGCCGATACCCACACCCAGTTCATTCTGGGGGATCACTACCTGAGCGTCGGTGGGCAGTATCGTTATGAGGATCTGCACGATCAGGGCAATACCCTGAAAGTGGCCAACCCTGCCGAGCAGCTGACCCGCTGGAGCTGGGCGATGTTTGTCGAGGATGAGTGGTCACTCACTGACAGCTTTGCCCTGACCGGTGGCGCCCGCATGGATCGGGACCAGAACTACGGTTCTCACTGGAGCCCGCGTCTCTACGGCGTTTGGCATCTGGATGATAGCTGGACCCTGAAAGGAGGCGTATCGACCGGTTACCGCTCTCCTGACTTGCGAATGTCGGCGGCCAACTGGGGTCAGGTCACCGGTGGTGGCAGCCTGGATGGTATGCTGGTCGGTAACCCGGACCTCAAACCCGAGACTAGCGTGAGTGAAGAGATCGGCCTGCTGTGGAACGGTCATCAGGGCTTCAACGCCGGGGTTACCCTGTTCAACACCGACTTCAAGAACAAGATCTCCGAAGTGCGTCGCTGCACCAGCAAGAGTGATCCCGCCTGTACCCTCAATGGTCACAGTTATGACTTCATCAGTGATCGGGTCAACGTCGACAAGGCGAACATGCGCGGTGTCGAGGGGATGATGGATTGGGCCATCAATGAGGATTGGTCGGTCAGCTCCAGCTACACCTTTACCCAGTCCGAGCAGAAGAGTGGTCCACTGGCGGGTCATGCCCTCAACCAGATGCCCCGTCACATGTTCAACGGCAGTGTTGACTGGCAAACCACCGAGGATCTCAGCCTCTGGTCACGGGTAAACTTCCGTGGCGAGACCTCCGAGTACCTGAGCCGGGTCAAGATGGCGGAGGGGACTCCTTCCTACACCTTCTTTGACATGGGCCTGGTCTACAAGGCCAACAAGCATCTGGATCTGACCGCCGGGGTCTATAACCTGTTCGACAAGATGGTGGATTACAGCAGCTATGGCACTGTACTGGATGGTCGCCGCTACAACCTGGGCGTGACCTACAACTTCTGATAGGGAACCTGTCATGCGGCCGCCATCTTCTGATGGTGGCCGTTTTTATTGCGCGTCCGTCAGGGTGCTATGCCTGATAGGAGGCGGCTTGCCAGGTATTGCGCCCCCGTCCCTTGGCCTGATACATGAGGGCATCAGCCTGCCGTAGTAGCTGGTCGGCATCAGCCTCTCTCCCTGCGGCTACCCAGACTGCCCCGGTGCTGATGGATAGTGTCACTGCACTATTGTCGGTGTACAGAGTTTGTTGATTGCACTCCTGACAGAGGCGTTTGGCCCACTGCTCTGTCTCTGCCAGCGTGGCCAGCGGCAGCAGCAGGCAAAACTCCTCGCCGCCGATGCGGGCCAGCAGAGCCTCTTCGGGCAACAGGTTGGTCACAGTCGTGGCCAGCTTTTCCAGCAACAGATCCCCGATGCCATGACCAAAGCGGTCATTGGTCTCCTTGAAGTGATCCACATCGAACAGCAGCAGAGCACAGGGACCCCCACTTGCCAGCTGTTGCTCCATGGCAGGCATGAATGCCCGTCGGTTGAGCAGGCCGGTCAGGGGGTCGGTACTGGCTTGTTTCTCCAGTCTGGCGTTGGCGCGGCTCAACTCGGTGGTGCGGCTGGCAACGGCGCGGCGCAATTGCACTATGTAGGCCACCATGATCAATGCCCCAGCAAGCAGTAGCCAGGGACCGAGATGGATGGGGTAGACGGTTTCGACATGCATCCACTTGCGGATGATCCGCTCCCGATCGCTCTCTTTGAGCTTGGCGAACCCCTCTTCCAGCCGGTTTAACAGGGCAAGGTCGCCCTTTCTCACCGCAAAGCGGATCTGGTCAGTATAGAGGTGGCGAACCGGAATAAAGCGGGTGGGATCGTCCGAGGTATAGATGTAGAAGTTGGCGACCTGCAGATCGGCGATAAAGGCCTTAATGTCGCCCCGAAAGGCCGCCGCCAGCAGGGTGTCATTGTCGTCGAAGGTCTGCAGTTGGGTGCCGGGGAAGTAGCGTCTGGCGTAATACTCCTCGTAGCCACCGGCTACCACACCGACCGTTTCATGGAGCAGGTAGTAGTGGACATCGGTGCCGCGCAGTTCGCTCGAGAAGAAGAGTTGGGAGTCGAGCTGGGCGAGAGGCCGGCCATAGTCGAACAGTTTGTCCCGCTCCGGTGACCAGAGCAGTCCGGCGTGAACATCCGCTTTCCCCTCATGGAGCAGGTCGAGAGAGCCTTGCCAGTCGACCAGCCTGAACTCGATCTTCTGGCCGGTGACCCTGGCATATTCACGCCACAAATCGATCAGCAGGCCATCCGGCTGGCCCGACTCATTGATATAGGAGAAGGGCTGCCAGGCTTTGGAGTTGGTAATGATGATCGGCTCTTCCGGGGCTTTGGTCCAGGCAGGCAGGGCAAGGGCGAGCAGCAGGAGCCCCCATCCGATACTGACTATGACTCCTGTCCTGGAAGAGGCCATCCTTGCTCCAATCCGTTGCCGTATACCGTCCCGTGGTCACAGATTATCACCGTCTTTCTGATCGAAGAACAAGCGCTCAAATGATGAAGTTTGCATGATGTAAACGGCGCCATGACAAGGTCGGCGGATAGAGTGACTACTTACAGCGGCAGGCTGATCCGCGCCTCCAGCCCACCTTGTGGCCGATTGAGCAGGGTCAGTTCGCCGCCGTGCTGATGCACCAGGGTACGGGCAATGGAGAGCCCCAACCCGACACTGCCGGACTCGGTATTGCGCGCTTCATCGAGCCGCACAAAGGGTTTGAATACATCCTCCAGCCGCGCAGGATCGATTCCCGGCCCGTTGTCACAGACCCGGATCAACAGCTCCTCCTTGCAGCGCTCCAGCGACACTTCGGCGCTGCCGGCATATTTGATGGCGTTGCCGATCAGGTTCTGCAGCACCCGGCGCAGGGTGTTGGCCCGGCAGGCGTAGACCTCTTTGCCCTCCGCCAGACAGGTGACCGGCTGGCCGGTATCAGCGTAGTCATCGCACAGGCTGACCAACAGGCTGACCAGATCCAGCTCGCGGGTAGCCTCCTGCTGTCCCTCCTCGCGGGCAAAGCTGAGGGTCGCCGCCAGCATCTGCTCCATCTGTTGCAGGGTCTGCTGGATCCGCTCCTTGTCCTCGCTATCGGCCAGAAATTCGGTACGCAGCCGCAGGCTGGTGATGGGGGTGCGCAGATCGTGGGAGATGGCCGCCAGCATTCGGGTTCTGTCCTGCACGAAGCGGTCGAGCCGGGTGTGCATCCGGTTGAAGGCCTGAATCGATTCGCGGATCTCGGTCGGCCCCTCCTCTTTCAAGGGCTCGATATCCTCGCCCCGTCCGAGCCGATCTGCGTTGCCTGCCAGCTGCTTGAGCGGGCGAGTGGCACGGCGAAACAGCAGCACCATCAGCCCGATCACCAGACTGGCGACCAGCATAAGATTGAGGGTGGTTTGCCACGACCAGCTGCCCGCCTCCTTGTCGACCAGTGAGCTGAACTGCAGCCAACCTCCCTGCGGCAGTTCGATGGAGCCATAGAGCCGCATGTCGCGTGATGGGGGCGGTGGCCCCTTGCGATCCCGCATCATGCGGGCGTGATGCTCCCAGGCTTTGCTGCGCTGGGCATCCTCTTTCAGCTCGGCGCTGATCTCTATGGTGAGACCCTGCGGGTAGCCGAGCCGAGAGCGCACCAGCTGCTCGAAGCGGGGGCTGCGATTATCCGGTTGCAGTGGTTCGTCTGAGAGGCGCAGCAGCAGGGTTTCGCTGCGGCTCGCCTTGAGGATCTCGTCATAGAGAGATGGGGGTGATAGAGAGAGCAGCCTGACCACCGAGATGATCCGCTGCATGGCGTTGCGGCTGTTGACGAAGCCAAGCGCCTCCTCCCGATCCGAGCGGTAGATCTGGATGCTGAGCAGCTGGATCAGGATCAGCCCTGCCAGCGCCACCAGAATGATCTGGCCTGTCAGCCCCTTGGGCCATATTTTTGCCCACAGTCGTTTCAAAAAGGTCACCGCTTATGCCTGCGTCACGTCGGCGGAGAACATATAGCCGCCACCCCAGATGGTCTTGATCAGCTCCGGATTCTTGGGATCCCGCTCCAGCTTGCGGCGCAGTCGACTCACCAGAGTATCGATGGCGCGATCGAAGGCCACCGCCTCGCGGCCACGGGCCAGGTCCAGCAGTTGATCCCGGCTCAGCACCCGTTGCGGGCGTTCGAGAAACACCTTGAGCAGATCGAATTCGGCGGTGGAGAGGCTCAGGCCCACCCCATCCTCATCGACCAGCTCCCGGCGATTGACGTCGAGTAGCCAGCGATCGAAGCGCAGATCCCGGGTCAGGGTCTCGGCGGCAGGCTGGGTCTCGGCCTGGGTGCGGCGCATCACCGCCTTGATGCGCGCCAGCAGCTCGCGCGGGTTGAAGGGCTTGGCCAGATAGTCATCGGCCCCCATCTCCAGCCCTATGATGCGGTCGGTCTCTTCCCCCATGGCAGTGAGCATGATGATGGGCAGGTTCGATTTGACCCGCAGCTCGCGGCAGAGGGTCAGACCATCTTCACCCGGCATCATCAGATCCAGCACCAGCAGGTCGAACTCCCGCTCCTCCAGCAGTCGCTTCATCTCCTTGCCATCCCGGGCGCAGCTGACCCGCAGGCCGTGCTGTTCCAGAAAGCGTTTCAAGAGATCGCGGATCTCGCTGTGGTCGTCGACCACCAGAATGTGGGTGTTGCCCTGGTTCATGAATACCTCCCCTGCTTGGCGTTGGCCCGAGTATACGAAAATCCGGACGGCGGTTTGTGTCAAAGTGTGCCAGATCCGCACGATGCCACACTCTGCTACAAAAAAGGGCGATGCTGGCAAAGTTCAGACACCGACAGGGTGTTTACTTGAGGGCAAGGCAAGAGCGCCGAACCAGAATCATCCCTACAGGAGATAGACCATGAAAAAGCTGACCAAAACCCTGCTGACCGCCACCCTGATCCTTGGCCTGCCGCTGGGTGCCTATGCTGCCAGTGAAGCGGCCCCCACCGGCCAGCCCGGTGCCATGGTGGATTGCCCGATGGACGGTGGTGGCATGATGGGTGGTAAACACCACGGTGGTCGCCACGACAAGATGGCTCGTATGCAGAACATGACCCCGGAGCAGATCCAGGCCAACTTGCAGCAACGTTATGATCGTATCGAGGATCCTGCCAAGAAGGCGGAGTTCATCAAGAAGCTCAACGAGCGTGCCGCCGGTATGACCAAGCACGCCGAAGCGATGAAGCAGTTCGCCGAAGCGAACCAGTAACAGCGCCAGCTGTTATCAACCCAAGGGTGGCCGAGGCCACCCTTTTTGCGCTTACTGCGTTGAGCAGCAGATTGGTTGAACGCTGGTGATTGTCAATAAAAGAGGGGGAGCCTGATGCTCCCCCTCTTGCTATCTGTGCCGGTGCGGGTGTGCAACCGACTTCACCGGACGAGCGAACTTAGCCCTGAGCCTTGTCGGTCAGGTCTACTTTCTTGACGGTTTCGCCTTCGAACTTGATGACCACGTTTTTCTTGGCTGCGTCGGTATCTTTCAGCAGGGTTTTGGTGGTTTCTGCCAGCAGCGGAGAGGCCTTCTTCAGGGCATCCAGGTCATAGGTCCACACTTCCAGACCGGCCTCGGTCTTGGTAGAGGCAGGAGCGCCCAGTTTCTCTTTGACTGCCTGCTTGTTGGAGCCGCCTTCTTTGATATCCAGCGCCTTTTTGATGGCTTCGTTGGATGCGCTGTCCATGGCACCGGATACGGCAGTGCTGGCCGCATCCTTGACGCTGCTGGTGACGCTGTCGGTCAGCGAATCCATCAGGCCGGCATTGGCAAACAGGGGCAGGGTGGTGAGGGCAACCAGCAAACTCTTTTTCATTTTCTACAGCTTCCATGGGTTCAATGAGGCGGCTATGAAATCAGCAAAGATAGTGGGCGTCAAGTGAGGCATGAAATTAACATTTCTGTTAACTGGATCTCATTTCTCACCAGCTGCAAACAGTTTTGGGATCTCCCGCACCAGCCAGCTTTTGGCCTTGCCCATGGTGTCTCGCCGCCAGGCCAGCACGACCTGGATCTGATGGCGATATTCGGGGCTGATCACCTTGAGTCGTCCGGCCCGGATGTCCTCCTCAATCCAGCTCTGTGGCATGGTGCCGACCCCGATCCCTGCCAGCAGGGCATCCCGTTTCTCCGTCATGGTGCTGACGGTGAGGCGCGGCTGCTTGTCCAGCAGGCGGTAGGTGAGCACCGGCTTGCGCAGCGCGGTATCGGCGACCGCGATGGCGCGGTAGCGGCGCAGGGTCTCGTCGGCCAAGGGTTCTGGCTCCTGATGTAGCGGATGATCGGGATGGGCGACGTAGAGCATCACCTCGTCCTTGATCACCTGATGCTTGATGCCGGTCATCATGATGTCCGGATTGATGGAGGAGATAAGCAGGTCGGCGCGGCCATCTTCCAGACACTCCCAGCTACCCGCCAGCACCTCGGCCCGCAGCCGCAGTCGGGTATCGGTCTGCTCGGCCAGTTTCTCCACCAATGGGTAGAGGGCCTGCACCGGGACCAGCGCATCGACGGCGACTGTGATGTCGGTCTCCCAGCCACGGGCCAGCGCCCGAGTTTCGCCTACCAGATGTTCGGCTGCCTCCAGCAGCACCCGGCCGCGCTCCAGCAGCATGCGCCCCGCCGGGGTGAACTTGGTGCGGTGGCCGCTGCGGTCAAACAGCATGGCATCCAGTTCGTCTTCCAGCTTCTGCACCGTATAGCTCAATGCCGAGGGCACCTTGCCCAGCTCGTCGGCCGCCGCCGCAAAGCTGCCGCGGCGGTCGATGGCATCCAGCACCCGGATTGCCTCCAGGGTCAGCGCCCGCTCCTTGTTCGATTCCTTGGCCATTCCTCACCTTCAATTTTTTTGAATATGTTTGCCAGTTTATCTCGCTAACAAGTTAGGTCATGTCACTTTAATATTCAATCAACGCTTAGGCAGGAACGTCGAGCGGCCAAATATGCGGGTAGTTCCGCACTGTGACACACCAAATCGGTCTGTCTGATGTCGGTGAAAGAACAACACACTATTTGAATAACCTCTTGCATGGATGCATTGATTCTGGCCGAAAAGGCCTTGGCAATGACATATAAAACAAGAGAGTGAATGAACATGAAAAACGTAATCAAGATGCTGGCCGTTGCAGGCCTGATGACCACAGGTTTCGCCCAAGCTTCCGTACCGGCTGACTTCAATGCCATGCCCGGCGTGCTGTTTGTGAACTGGAACGCCACTGCCGCAATGGATGGCAAAGCCAATCCGATGCTGGAAGTGCGTGACGAGTCTGGCGATCTGCTGGCATCAGTCCACGCCAACCTGACTGGCACCCAGCAGGTACGGATCCCAAGCCGTACCCAGGGCAACCTGACTGTCAGCCTGGCTGACCAGAGCAGCGAATACCGTATTCCGTTCGGCATCGGTAGCGGCAAACAGCGTTAATCAACCGTCCCGGTAGGTGAGGAGCAGACCATGATGCAATTGAGAGCCGCAGAAGCGCGGGGCAAGGCCAACTTTGGCTGGCTGGACGCGCGCCACAGTTTCTCCTTCGGTCACTACTATGACCCGGAGTGGATGGGGCACTCGGTACTGCGGGTGATCAATCAGGATCTGGTTGCGCCGGGTGGCGGATTCGCCACCCACCCTCACGCCAACATGGAGATCCTCACCTGCGTGCTGCAAGGCACCATAGAGCACAAGGACAGCCTCGGCCATGCCGAGCAGATCCCGGCAGGGGATTTCCAGCTGATGAGCGCAGGCAGCGGGATCCGCCACAGCGAGTACAACCCCTCGCAGACGGATCCTCTCTCCCTGTTGCAGATCTGGATCGAGCCGAACGAGTTCGGCACGCCACCCGGATATCAGCAGAAGAAGATCGAGTCCAGACCGGGCATGACGCTGGTGGCGTCACCGGATGGCGAGGCGGGATCGCTGCGGATCCGCCAACAGGCCCGCGTATGGCGGCTGGAACTGGCCCCGGGCGAGACGCTCGAATGGGCACTGGCTGGCCGACACGGTTACCTGCAGATGATTTCAGGGGAGCTGACCGCCAACGGTCTGGCTGCCCGACCCGGCGACGGGGTACTCAGTCGTGATGAATACCGGTGGGAGCTGGTTGCGACCAGTGCCAGCCAAGCTCTGTTATTTGACCTACCCTGAAGCAGTCAGCGGTGATGTGACACAAACGAGGAATATGAAATGGACAAGATGAAAGATGTAGCGCTGCTGGCGGGTCGTGTACTGCTGGCGCTGATGTTCGTAATGGCGGGCTGGAGCAAGATCGGCGGCTATGCCGGTACTCAGGGCTATATGGAGGCGATGGGTGTACCCGGCTTTATGTTGCCGCTGGTGATCCTGCTTGAGCTGGGTGGTGGCCTTGCCGTCGTGCTCGGTCTCTTTACCCGCAGCCTCTCCGTGCTGCTGGCCGGTTTCACCCTGATGGCTGCCTTTATTTTCCACTACCAGCCTGCCGAACAGATGCAGATGCTGATGTTTATGAAGAACGTCTCCGTCGCCGGTGGTTTCCTGGCGCTGGCGGCGGCCGGAGCAGGGGCTTTCAGTGTGGATGCCCGTCTCGGCAAAAACTGGTAATGCCCTGAAGAGTCAAGTTTTCCAATGCCTTTTGGCCGGTGCCCTGCACCGGCTTTTTTCTGTCTGCGTTTTCCGGGGCGATGAGGCAGCTGCACAAATCTGCGGTCCCCCTCATGGTTCAGCGGTTTGCCCGCCTGCTGGCCACAAGTGCCTTTTGCATCTTATCCCCCGATCCCCGACAATTCCCTCTCTTGTGAAGTGACGGAAATGGCTCGCCTTTTCCCTCGCCCCCTCTCATCCACAGGCGGGAATTGCTCATGTTTACCCTCTACCACTCCAATCAGCTGGATCTGCTCAAAGAGCTGCTGGTGAGCCGCATCCGGCAGGCCCCCCTCTCTCACCCCTTCGATCGGGAGCAGATCTTGGTGCAGAGTCCGGGCATGGCCCAGTGGCTCAAGCTGGAGCTAGCCAAAGCGTTTGGCATTGCCGCCAATATCGACTTTCCGCTGCCCGCCAGCTTTATCTGGGAGATGTTCACCCGGGTGCTGGCAGATGTGCCGCGCCAGAGCCCCTACAACAAGGGATCCATGAGCTGGCAACTGATGACCATTATGCCTGCCTTGCTGGATCGCCCCGCCTTTGCCCCGCTCGCCGCCTATCTGGGCGGTGGAGAGGACGAGGATCCCGCCCAGGATCCCGAGCAGGTGCGGCTGTGGCAGCTCTGCCAGAAGGTGGCGGATCTGTTTGACCAGTATCTGGTCTACCGGCCGGACTGGATCGCCCGCTGGGAAGAGGGGGAAGGATTGAGTCAGGAGCTGGCCGGGGTGAGCGGTCAGGATTGGCAGCCCGAGCTGTGGCGCGAGCTGGTGGCCCGCACCCTGGCGCTCTCTCCGAGCGGCTACCACCGCGCCAACCTCTACGAGGAGTTTATCCACGAGCTGGCGCGCACCGCCGATCTGCCGGGCAAGCTGCCGCAACGGGTCTTCGTGTTCGGCATCTCGGCGCTGCCGCCGCGCTATGTGGAGGCGCTGCTGGCCCTCGGTAGCCGACCGGAGGTGGAGGTGCACCTGTTCGTCACCAACCCCTGCCGTTACTACTGGGGGGATCTGCTGGATCGCAAGACCCTGGCTCGGCTGGAGAACAAGCTCAAACCCGGTACCGACATCGAGACATTGCAAGGCCCCGCCAACCCGCTGCTCGCCTCCATGGGCAAGCTGGGGCGCGACTACCTGCATCAGCTGATGGAGCTGGAGGTGCCGCAAATCGAGGCTTTCGTCGATATCGACGAAGTGGATGGCAAGGGCAATGTCAGCCTGCTGCGCGCCATCCAGAAGGATGTGCTGGAGCTGGCAGAACGGGGCGCCGGTCAGTTCGATCTCGACAGCAGCCATCACAAGAGCCCGATCGATCCGGCGGATGGATCCTTGCAGATCCACGCCTGCCATGGCCCGATGCGCGAACTCGAGGTGCTGCACGACCGGCTGCTGGCGCTGTTCGAGCAGGACCCGACCCTCACCCCGAAAGATGTGGTGGTGATGATGCCGGATGTGAACAGCTATGGCCCCTACATTCAGGCGGTGTTTGGCGCGCGCGGTCAGATCCCGTTTGCGGTCTCGGATCGGGCGGCGAGTCAGGAGAGCCCGCTGCTGCAAAGCTTCCTCGCCCTGCTCAGGCTGCCCAACGCCCGCTTCGGGGCGGGGGAGCTGCTCGCCATTCTCGAGGTGCCCGCCGTGCTGCGCCGTTTCGAATTGGATGACGACGAGTTCAACCAGCTGCGGGTCTGGGTGCAGGAGACCGGCATCCGCTGGGGGTTGGATGACGGTTACCCCGTCCGTTTCGATCTGCCGCCCATGTCCGGCAACAGCTGGCTGTTCGGCCTGCGCCGCATGCTGCTCGGCTTTGCCATGGGGGATGGCGAGCCTGTGGCGGGCATCCTGCCCTACGCCGATATCGAGGGGCAGCAGGGGCTGGCGCTCGGCAAGCTCGCCTGGTTTGTCGATTCGCTGGCCGAATTCCTGCCCCGCCTGCAACAGGCGCAGCCGCTGGCCGAGTGGAACGCCTGCCTGCTGGCGCTGCTGGAGCGCTTCTATCTGGCCGACGAGGATGAAGAGCGTCAGCTCCAGCTCATTCGCAGCCAGCTGGCCGAGTGGCAGACCCGGCTTGGCGAGGCCCGCTTCGAGCAGCCCATCACCGCCGATCTGTTGCAGGATTACCTCGGCAGCGTGCTGGGGGAGTCCCGATCCAGCCAGCGCTTCCTCGCCGGTCAGGTCAACTTCTGCACCCTGATGCCGATGCGCTCCATCCCCTTCAAGCAGGTCTGCCTGCTCGGCATGAACGACGGTGTCTACCCGCGCACCCTGGCTCCCATGGGGTTCGATCTGATGGCGGTGGCGTCGCGGCGGGGGGATCGCTCCCGACGCGATGACGACCGTTACCTCTTCCTCGAGGCGCTGCTGAGTGCCCAGCAGGGGCTCTATATCAGCTATCAGGGCTTCAGTGCGCAGGACAACAGCGACAAGGTACCCTCAGTGCTGCTGGCGGAGCTGATCGACTATGTGCGGCAGGGCTTTGTGCTGGCGGGGGATGAGGATCTCGACGATGAAACCTCCGGCAAGCGGCTGCTCAGCCACCTGATGGTGGCGCACCCGCTCACCCCCTACAGCCGCAACTACTTCTATCCGGAGGCGGGTTCACGCCTCTTTACCTATGCCTCCGACTGGCTGCCCGCCCTCAATCCGGTGCGTGGCGCGGCCAACTTCCAGAGCGGCGAGCTGCCTCTCCCCCCCGAATGGGGCAAGGAGCAGGGGCTGGAGCTGGCGGAGCTGCTGCGCTTCTATCGCCAGCCCACCAAATATTTCCTCAACCGCCGCCTCAAGGTGTGGTTTGAACTGAACGAAGCCAACATCGAAGACAGCGAGCCGTTCGAGCTGGATGGCCTGCAACATTACCAGCTGAAAGATCTGCTGCTCGATGCCCATCTGGCGGAAGGTGAAAGTACCGAGCGTCGCGAGCGGTTGCAGCTCACCGGCCTGCTGCCGCAAGGGTGGTTCGGCAGCCTGCTGCTGGACGATCTGGATGCCGAGATGTGCAAGCTGGCGGATCGGCTGCGGCCATGGGTTGCTGCCAATGAGTCAGAAAAACAGGCGGTGGAGATCGATATCTCCCTCACTCAGGGTCAGCTGCAAGGGTGGATCGACACCCAGAAGGGGCGCTTGCTGGTGGTCAAACCCGGCAGCTTCAACGGCAAGGATCTGCTGCTGGGCTGGATCCAGCACCTCTGCCTCTCATTGAGCGGCGCCCCCGGCGACACCCTGCTGTTCGACGCCAAACAGAGTCTGCGCCTGCCTGTACTCACTGCCGACGAGGCGCGGCCCAAGCTGGCGGCGCTGGTGGCATGCTGGGCGCAGGGGATGAAGCGGCCGCTGCCCTTCTTCCCCAACACCGCATGGGATTGGCTCAAGGCGATCGAGAAGGATCCCGACAAGCCGGAGGCGGCCGACAAGGCGGCCCTCACCCGTTTCAACGGCGGCTGGATGATCAATGGGGAGGGGCAAGATCCTTACGTCGCCCGCTGCTTCCCCGAACTCGATGACGAGGTGCTTGGTCAGTTGCAGGCGCTGGCCCGCGAACACCTGACCCCGCTGCTCAAGACCCTGGAGGAGCTGAAATAATGGCTAACCCGCTCAATACCCTGCGTTTTCCCCTCCATGGTGAACGACTGATCGAAGCCTCCGCCGGTACCGGCAAGACCTACACCATCGCCGGTCTCTACCTGCGCCTACTGCTGGGCCACGGCCCGCTCATTGAAGAGGGGGCTGATGCCGGTCAGCCGAGCGCCCACGAGCGGCCGCTCTCGGTGACTGAAATCCTGGTGGTGACCTTTACCGAAGCGGCCACCGCCGAGCTGCGCGGGCGGATCCGCGGTCGCATTCACGAGGCGCGGCTCGCCTTTGTGCGCGGCCATAGCAATGATGCCTTGCTGGCCCAGCTGCTGGCCGAGGTGGAAGATCACGAGCTGGCGGCCCGTCGTCTGCTGGCCGCCGAGCGGCAGATGGACGAGGCGGCGGTCTTTACCATCCACGGCTTCTGCCAGCGGATGCTGAAACAGAACGCCTTCGAGTCGGGCGCCCTCTTTGAAACCGAATTTCTCACCGACGACAGCCAGCTCAGGCTGCAGGCGGTGAGCGACTACTGGCGTGCCGAGTTCTATCCGGTGGATAAAGCCCTCGCCAGCGCGGTGCGCGCGCTCTGGCCGAGCCCCGCCGCCCTGCTGCGGGAGATGGGCAGCTGGCTCGACAACAGCGAGCTGGAGATCCACCCCGCGCTGGGGGATGAGACCCTCGCCGCCCGCCATCAGGCGGCCATGAGCCGCATCGCGGCGGTGAAGAGCGAATGGCTGGCGCAAGGGGACGAGATCCGCCGCCAGACAGACGGCCAGATCAGCCGCTACACCGGCAAGAACTACGAAGGGTGGCTTGCCAAGATAGCTGACTGGGCACAGGACGAAGGCAGTGGCTACGCCATTCCCAAGGAGCTGGAGCGCTTCGGCCAGACAGTGCTGGAGGAGAACCTCAAGAAGGGGGGCGCAGTGCCGACCCTGCCGCTGTTCAGTCAGATAGACGAGCTGCTGGCGAGTCGCCCCGGTATTCGGGATCTCATCCTGCAACGGGCGGCCAAGGTGGTACGCAGCCGGATGCAGGCGAGCAAGCGCCAAGCCCATCAGCTCTCGTTCGATGACCTGCTCAAAGATCTCGACGGGGCGCTTGGCTCCAGCCTTGGCGAGCGGCTGTGCGAGCGCATTCGCACCACCTACCGGGTGGCGATGATCGATGAATTTCAGGATACCGACCCCCAGCAGTACCGCATCTTCCATCGGCTTTACGGCGGCCACACAGACACGGCGCTGTTGATGATCGGTGACCCCAAGCAGGCCATCTACGGCTTTCGCGGCGCCGACATCTTTACCTACATTCAGGCGCGGCGAAATGTGAGCGCCCACTACACCCTCGGGCGCAACTGGCGCTCCAGCAGTGCGTTGGTGGGGGCGGTCAACGGCCTGTTCGAGCGGGCGAAAGATCCCTTTATCTACGAGGCGGATATCCCCTTCCTGCCGGTGGAGGCGCAGGGCAAGAGCAAGGCGCTGCTGCTCGATGGCGTTACCGCCCCCGTGCTCCACTGCTGGCAGCTGACCGGCCAGCCCACCTTCAATCGGGGGGATTACCAGAGCAAGATGGCCCGCGCCACCGCCGCCGAGATCCACCGCCTGCTGACCCTGGCCCGCGAGGGCAAGGCATTGATCGGTGACAAGGCGGTGAAGGCCGGGGATATCGCCGTGCTGGTGCGCACCGGCGCCGAGGGCAAGCTGGTGCAGCAGGAGCTGGCGCGCCTCGCCATCGCCTCCGTCTATCTGTCGAACCGCGAGAGCGTGCTGGAGCAGACGGAGGCGCGGGAGATCCTGCTGATTTTGCACGCCTGCCAGAACCCGAGCGAAGAGCGCAGCCTGCGGGCGGCGCTCGCCACCGGCCTGTTTGATCTCGACGCCAAGGCGCTCGATGGACTGGCCAGCGACGAGCGGGCGTGGGAGAGCGCGGTGCAGGAGTTTATGGAGTACCGCAAGATCTGGCACCGCCGTGGCGTGCTGGCGATGCTGCGGGCCCTGCTGCACCGGCGCAATCTCGCCTCTTCGCTTTTGGCGAGCCCCTATGGCGAGCGGCGGCTGACCAACTTCCTCCATCTCGGCGAGCTGCTGCAACAGGTGAGCAGCGAGCTGGACGGGGAGTACGCCCTGCTGCGCTGGCTGGGGGAGGCGGTGAGTCGCCCCAACGGGCAGGATGCTGAGCAGGTACTACGCCTCGAATCCGAGCGCAAGCTGGTGCAGATCGTCACCATCCACAAATCCAAGGGGCTGGAGTACCCGCTGGTGTTCCTGCCCTTTATCTGCAGCCACAGAACCGCCGAGACCCCGCTCTATCACGAGGCGGATGAGTCGGGCAATCGCACCATTCTCGATCTGACCGGCGCCGACTCGTCGCTCGCCGAAGCGGACAGGGAGCGGCTTGCCGAAGATTTGCGGCTGCTCTATGTGGCGCTGACCCGGGGCGTCTACGCCACCTGGCTGGGGCTGGCGCCGGTGCGGGCGGGAGCGGGCAAGTCGGAGAAGACCGACCTGCACCACACCGCCATCGGCTACCTGCTGCAAAAGGGTGAAGAGGGGGATGCGCAGACGCTGGCGACCGCGCTGACCGAGCTGGCACAGGCGCTGCCCGGGGTGGCTGTCGGTGAGCCCTCGCTCACCCGTCCGACCCCGCTGCCGCCAGAGGAGGAGCAGTTGGGCGAGCCGCAGGTGCGCCACTTTACAGGTTCCCTTGAGCGGGACTGGTGGATCAGCTCCTACTCGGGGCTGGCGGCGCAGGGTCACGGTCACAGCAAGGGTGTACTCGCCAATCCCGGCTTCGATGACGAGGTCGTCACCGAGGCGGCCGCGCTGGCTGCGGAACAACCGGACGAGGCGCCCCAGCCCTCCATCTTCACCTTCCCGAAAGGGGCGCGCCCCGGCACCTTGCTGCACAGCCTGTTCGAGACCATCGATTTTCAAAGCGCCGCGGGCGAGCCGTTGGCAGAGCATATCGCCACCCTGTTGGCGCAGGATGGTTTCGACGAGAGCTGGGCCCCGGTGCTGCAACAGCAGGTGGAGGCGGTGCTGGATACCCCGCTGGAGACAGGCTTTGGCGAGCCGGTGCGGCTGCGGGATCTGGCGCCCGAGCGCAAGCAGGTGGAGCTGGAGTTCTTCCTGCCCATGGGGCGGGTGACGGCATCGGCGCTGACTGCGCTCTGCCAGCAGCACGACCCGCTGTCGCGGGGCAACAAGCCGCTCAGCTTTGCCACGGTGCAGGGGATGCTCAAGGGCTTTATCGATCTGGTGTTCGAGTGGCAGGGGCGCTGGTATCTGCTCGACTACAAATCGAACCACCTCGGCATGAGCCCCGCCGATTACAGCCGTCCGGCGCTGGAGCGGGCGATGGCCGAGCACCGCTACGACCTGCAATACCAGCTCTACTCGCTGGCGCTGCACCGGCTGCTCACCCTGCGCCTGCCGGGCTACGACTTCGAGCAGCACTTTGGCGGGGTCTTCTATCTGTTCCTGCGCGGCATGCCGCAGGGGGGCATTTTCCATACCCGCCCGAGCCGTGAACTGGTGCTGGGGCTGGATAAGTTGTTTCGCGAAGGCAGTGAGCTGCCAGCAGCGGGATCCCAAGCATTGAACGAGGTAGAGGCATGAGCGGCACCATGATCAGCACCGCGACCAGCGCAATGATGGTTGAACGGTTGAAAACACTGGCGCTGGCTGGCCGCATCCGCCAGCTGGATCTGCAATTCGCCCGGCTGGTGGCTGACCTTGGCGGCAACCCCGAGCTGGTGCTGGGGGCGGCGCTCACCTGCTTCGAGCTGGGGCGCGGCCATGTCTGTCTGCCCCTTGATATGTTGGCGAGTGGAGCTTTACGGCCGTTCGGGCTGGATCCCCAGCAGAGCCGGGATCTGCTGCTGGATCTGGCTGATCCTGCCCGCTGGCCCGCCCTGTTTGCAGAGAGTCCCTTGGTTGGAACCGAGCAGGATGACGGGCTAACCCCGCGCTGGCCGCTGCGGCTGTGGCACGGGCGGCTCTACCTCACCCGCTACCACGATTTTGAACTGGGGGTGGCCCGCCATCTGCGCGCCCTGAGCGAGCGTGCCGAATGGCCGGAGATCGCCCCGGCCCTGTCGCGGCTGTTTGCCCGCGACTACGGGCTGGTGTTCGCGGCGCTGCTCAAGGCCCGCCTAGCCCCTGACTTCTCTGCCCGCCACTTTACCCTGAAGTATCTCGATCTGGTGTTCCCCAATGAAGTGGATTGGCCCGCCATCGAAGGGCTGCTCGCCAGCGCCCAGGCGGCGAGCGATTTGAGCAAGCTGGATGCGCTGGTGCCCGAGGCGCTCTGCTGCAACGGCCAGAAGCTGGCGGCGGCCACCGCGGCGGCGCGCCCCTTTGCGGTGATCTCCGGCGGCCCCGGCACCGGCAAGACCACGACTGTGGCGAAACTGCTCGCCATTCTGGTGGAGACCGGCCTGCAAGCGGGCAAGGCCCCGGCGATCCGGCTGGTGGCCCCCACCGGCAAGGCGGCGGCGCGCCTGACCGAGAGTATCGGCTCTGCCCTGCAGGCCCTCGATCTGCCCCCCGAGTGGGTGGAGGCGATCCCCACCGAGGCGGGCACCCTGCATCGACTGCTCGGGGTCATTCCGGGGCGCAGTCAGTTCCGCCACCACGCGGGCAACCCGCTGCACCTCGACCTGCTGGTGGTGGATGAGGCCTCCATGGTCGACTTGCCGATGATGGCGCGGCTGCTCGATGCGTTGCCAAGCCACGCCCGCCTGATCCTGCTAGGCGACAAGGATCAGCTCGCCTCGGTAGAGGCGGGTGCCGTGCTCGGCGATATCTGCAGCTTTATCGAACAGGGCATCAGCCCGGAGCAGGCGGATTGGCTCTCCCGCCAGACCAGCTACCGTTTGCAGGGTACGCCCGCGGGGGCGCCGGTGCGCGACAGCCTCTGTTTGCTGGCCAAGAGCTGGCGCTTTGATCAGCATTCGGGCATCGGCCAGTTGGCACGCGCCTGCAACAGCGGCGATGCCACTGCGGTGGAATCAGTCTGGGGCGCAGGATTCGCCGATATCAGCTTGCACCCCTGGGCTGGGGAGGCCTACGACGCCCTGATTGCACAAGGGGTGGCCGGTTACGGCAGCTATCTGAAGGCGGCCCGCGCCGGGGAGGCGCCCGCCGCCGTGTTCAAGGCATTCAACAGCTTCCAAATCCTCTGCGCCCTGCGCGATGGCCCGTTCGGGGTGCTGGGGCTAAACGAGCGGCTCGAACTGGCCCTGTCACGGGCTGGCCTGATCGCCCGCGATGGCGACTGGTATGCCGGTCGCCCGGTGATGGTGGTGCGCAACGACCACGGCGTCGGCCTCTACAACGGCGATATGGGGCTCTGCCTGCCCGATGAAACTGGCCGCCTCAAGGTATGGTTTGAGCAGCCGGACGGCACCTTGCGCGCTCTGCTGCCCAGCCGGCTGCCGCCCCACGAGACCGTCTACGCCATGACCATCCACAAATCCCAGGGCTCCGAGTTTGCCCATACCGTGCTGGTGCTGCCCGACAGCCCCAGCCCGCTGCTGACCCGCGAGCTGGTCTATACCGGCATCACCCGCGCCAAGGCACGGCTCGATCTCTACGGCGATCGCGCCCTGCTGGCACAGGCGGTGCGGAAAAAGACCGAGCGTTATTCCGGATTGGCACAGAGGTTGGGGGAGTGATTGATTGGATGGCGGTAAAGGGATTTGCCGCCGTTTTAATGTCATTCACTAATTGAAAATTCAGAGGGAGGATTTATTTGCTCAAAAACCCACTCCGAAAAAACTTTTTCAACATCCCATCTATTATAATTTTCGTCAGGGTAACGTTTTCTCATCAAATCTGACTTACAGGAATTAAACTCATGATATTTTTCCATGAATTTCTTGGACAGTTCATTTAGTTCACTGTCACTGTTAATTATAAAAAATGGCAATTTTATTATGGGTGGTTTCAGTTGAGTTGTGATTGGTGTAGACAGTGTTTGATATGTATCACAATGCACTTCAATTTTTCTTATGTGTTGAAATAAACTATATTCAATAGTTCCTTTTTTATAATAGTAAATCTCACAGTAAAATTCTGCATTTGACCCATCTTGAGCTTCTGGATAGGTAATAAACTCAATGTTTGGGAATGGTATAGTCAAACCCTCGTTGTAGTAATTAACAACAGGCAAGGTTTTAATAATTCTGTTCTTATATTTTAAGTGGTAGTCAAACTGTCTTGCATTCTCAAAATATAAGTTTTGCCACCAGTAATTACCCCCCTCATGTTCTACACTTCCAATCTCAATAGTGAAATCAGGATCATTAGAATAGAAGGCTTGGCTAATACCGTCATAGTCCCAACATTTGGCATCTTCTAAAAGAATGGAGAATCTATCAGGGACTTTTAGGTTGAGGCCGAATCTTTCACTCCACATCGTTCTGACATCAATTGGATTGGCACATCAATCTAATGGTGTATTAGCATCATTTGTCCGTGAATAAACAACACCAGCTCGTATGGATTTACCTTGATAACTGTATTCTTTTGTCAGGTAATATGGTTTTAAAGGCTCATTAAATATTGTTAGGATTGCTAACTTGGCTTCATTAAATTGTAAAAAATCAAGCTGAATGTTTGGGATGTTATCTTCACTAAAACGTAGTCTTCTAAGCGCAGTTATAATATCTGCTTGAGTATATTTTTTATCACTCTCGTTTAATCCAACTACTTCTAATGAATCAGATATTCCGAAAGCTATGTATCTATTCCCATTGTGAATTACATTAGCCATACATAGAATATCATGGACCATTGCAACAATATTGTTGTGGAATTTTTGTTTGAAGTCCCACCAGAGACCTTCTTTACCTTTTGAGAGTAAGTCATTAATGATGCTGTTCATTAAATAAAACCATGAAGTAATGTAAATTGTATTTTGTAATTGTCGTCAGTTTACCTTCAAATATGGTCGCAATGGAACTATTTACATGCTTATAAGCTGAACTCGCATGTTGGGCTTCGCAGGCTCAGCACCAAACTACCGATCGTGTAGGTTGTGGCGAGCGTAGCGAAGCCCAACGTTTACCGCGAAATCTCTTTTTCCTTTCCCTTATCCCCAGCCCTTCTCCTCCTTTTTTAATAAACGGGAGAAGGGAGCAATGCCGTTACCGTTGTCCGATTACGCTTCGCTAATCGAACTTACGAGAGGGCCAGGGTGAGGGGAGCATTCAGGTATTAGATGGTCAGCTCCAGCCGGTTGCCTTCCGGGTCGAGGAAGGTGCTCTCGTAATAGCCGTCGCCGGTCCAGCGGGGGCCGTCCAGGTGTTTCACTTCGGCGCCCTTGAGCAGCTTGAGGCGGGCGGTCATCTTGTCCACTTCCTCCACGCTGCCGAGGGAGAAGGCGAGGTGGGCCAGCCCCTGCAACGGGTGTGGCAGAGTGAGATCTGCCGGAAACAGTATGGGGATGTGCATCAGCTCCAGGCTGGCGCCCCCTTCGAAACGCACGAAGTAAGAGCTGAACTGTTTGCTCGGGTTGTGATAGCGCTCATTGGCCTGCCCGCCAAACAGGGTGCAGTAGAATGCCTTGAGTGCCTCCAGATCCTGCGCCCAGATGGCGACGTGATGGATATGCATGGCTGGTCTCCTGTGACTCGATGCCCTTAATGCTATGCTGGGGCCTGTCCCTTCGACATGGCTGAGCCCGTCCTGATGATGTCTGAAACTGCCAACACCGAGATTATCGATGTCTCCCCCGACTGCCGCGAGCAGATCTGTTGCGACAGTCTGCTGCCGGCCCTCGCACAGGAGCAGGTGTGGCTGGCGGGCTATTCCCGTCTCAAGACCCGCTACCGCATCGCGCGCCGCTTTGCCGATATGCACTGTTTTCTGCTGACCCTGGGCGGTGAGGGGGAGGTGCAGGTGGGCGATCGCCGCGAGCGGTTGCAGGCCGGGGAGTGGGCGCTGATCCCAGCCGGGGAGCCACTCTGCTATCAGTTGAGTGAGCCGTTGAACCAGCAGGTGAATAAGGGGAGTGAGTGGGAGCTGGTGTGGCTGCTGCTGCACAAGGATTCCCCCTGGGATGCCTTCGCCAGCCACCCCCGGCTCGGTTGTACCTCCCAGCAGGCTACCGTGCTGCGCACGCTCGAGAACCTCTATGCGGAGCAGGAGCGCCATCAGGACCCGCTGCTCAGCGCCCTGCTGGTTGAGCAGCTCGGCTTTTACCTGCGCCGTCTGTTGCAAAAGGGGCAGCGGCGTGGCGAGCGGCTGGCGCTGCGCCTCGAATTGCTGCTCAAAGAGGCGCTGACCGAGCCGTGGGACATAGCGCGCATGGCTGGCGCCCTGCATCTCTCCGAGCGCCAGCTCTACCGGCTCTGCCAGCAGCACTTCGCGCTGGCGCCCATGGCGCTGCTGCAACGGCTGCGGCTGCAGCGGGCGGCGCTCTTGCTGGCCAGCCGGGCCGACCCGGTGAAGCTGCTGGCCGAGCAGTGCGGCTTCAAGAACGAGTACCACTTCTCCACCGCCTTCAAACGCCAGCATGGCCTGGCGCCCAGCCACTATCGCAACCTGCATCATCCTGCCTTTAAAACCGGACAAGGGTGAAATATTGAGCCACACTGGTTGCTAATGTTATTCAGACGAACCCGATGGCGGCCGATAACCGGAACAAGTAGTGGCGGTTTTCATCGATCAACGGATAGCGGACTGTGCAGCCGTCTGCCGCTATCATTTCTCAACATCAGGCTGGAATGCCCCGCGCCCCAGCGGGGCGGCAATACAAGGATGGTCTCCCATGCTGCAGGACAGCGACACGATCAGGATCTCGGATGTCAGCGAAGCCGTGGTACATGGCATTCTCGAGGTGATCAGCGATGGCATCTGGGACTGGAATGCCAACACCGGTTTCGTCTATCGCAACCCGGGCTGGTACCGGATGCTGGGCTACGAGCCCCATACTCTAGGCAACAATGTCTTCACCTGGGAGAGTGTGATCCACCCCGACGACATGGATCGGGTGATGGCGAGCTTCGATGCCTATCTGAGCGGCGCCGCCCCCGACTACCGTGTCGAGTATCGCTGCCGCAGTCGCGGCGGAGACTATATCTGGATCGAGGATTGCGGCCGCATCATAGAGCGCAATCCCGATGGGTCTGTGGCGCGGATGATCGGCGCCCATCGCAATATCCACGCCAGCAAGTTGCTGCTGGAGCAGCTGGAGCTGCGCAATCAGTCGCTGGAGCAACTGGTGGCGGAGCGCACCGCCGAGCTGGTGCGAGTCAACGAGGCACTGCAACAGAGGGTGGAGGAGAATCGTCAGCTGGCGGAGACTGATGCCCTGACCGGTGCCGCCAGCCGCTATCGGCTGGAGCGGGCGTTGCAGCTGGAGTGCGAACGGGCGCGCCGCTTTCACTTGCCTTTTACCGTGATTGCCATGGATGTGGACAACTTCAAGCAGATCAATGACAGCTATGGCCACAATATCGGGGATCAGACCCTGATCCACATAGTGGCGCTGGTGCGCGACCATATCCGCGAGATTGATCTGCTGGCTCGTTGGGGTGGCGACGAGTTTATGGTGCTGCTGCCCAATACCGGCCGTGAAGATGCGTTGGTGGTGGCGAACAAGTTTCAGGCGTTGATGGTGACGAACCCCATCTGTCCCCGCGGTGTTACCACCATGAGCTTCGGAGTGGCGGAGTATCAGCAGGGTGAGCAGAAGGAGAGTCTGATGGTGCGTGCCGATCGGGCGCTCTATCAGGCCAAGCAGCAGGGCAAGAATCAGATCTGCTGATGGCACATCAGCCAATAGAAGGGCCGCAGGCGTGAAACCTGTGGCCCTTTTGCATTGTTACTGACGCGGCGCGACTTAGAAGTGGTAGCGCAGACCCAGCTTGAGGGTATCCAGAGAGTAGTGCTCATCACCCAGGCTCAGGGCGTTGAACTGGCGCTCGTAACCGATACCGGCAGAGAAGCTGTCGTTGAAGGCGTAGTCCAGACCCACTTCCAGATTGGGGTGTACCTTGCTCTTGGTTTCGCTGCCACTTACCTGACCGCTCATACCGAGGATGGTGGCATTGCCGACAACTTCCACTTCGGTGCGAGTGTAAGCGATACCCGGTTTGGCATAGGCGCTGAAGCCCCAGGCCAGCGGATGGCTCAGCTTGGCGGCCAGGCTGATGCTGCGGGTGTCGATGGTGGTGTCGGCAAAGCCGGTTGCCCCCTGAGAGGTCACCCAGATCAGCTGCTCCATCTGTTGGGCGTGCAGGCCACCTTCAATGGCCAGCCAGGGTTTGAAGCTGTAACCGACGATCAGGCTGCCGCCGTCGAGCTGGTCGTCGATCACTTTGGCGTTATAGGCGCGCTGGAGGTCACCGTCGAGATCCATCTTGGAGGTGGTCAGATCCAGACCTGCATACCAGCCTTCGGCATGGGCGCCGCCATTCATGGCCAGAGCAAGCAGGGAGAAAGCGGCAATTTTATTAAACTTGTTCATGGATAAATAACCTTGTGTTGCGTGAACTGCGTGTAATTTATATTGCTCAATCCATGAAGCTTTTTATATTTCCGTCATCGCTCTGCTTTCACAGAGGGGCCGCAGTATAGTCAGCACATTTCTGAATAACAAGAGAGTGGTTTCCCCATCATTATAAATATGACTGGCTGCAAGCAGGGCCATTTTGTTTAATAAATGGTGTTATTAGAGTTTTAGCTTTATTGAGGTTTAAATAATTAACTGGTGAGGCAAATGACCGGCTGCGAGTTCTATTTTGATTCTATGTGATTGATTTTTATCAGCATTGAATTTTCATTCGAGCGTGGCCATGATGAGCCGTCTAAAAATTGGCATCTCAGATGTCACTGATTGGCATCAGGTTCTTTTCGATGATTTTTTGAACGCATCACAAGGTGAAACCGTGAGAAAAAAATTTCTCTCTTTGCCTGTTTTTTGCTCTTTTTGAGGTTTGGGATTGTTCCCATTGTAACTTTTGGTGGTCTTTTGAGGCTGTTTTTGCGTGGGCTATGCTACCCACCAGATACGCGAATGGGCGCTTGTGGGTGGCTTTTCTCTTCACCCGGTAGCAGTTGTTGGGGTGGGCATGGGGTGTGATAAGCAGATATGGGGCGTGCGGCCCGATTAATTTTGTTTGCTTATATATGCAAGCCATTTAAAAGATAAGTTTTTGATGTTTTAAATTACTTGATTATATTTGTTTTTATATTGAGTGAAGCTTTCCAAGTAAGCCATTTAAATATATTTAATGGCAATGAGACGGTATTAAGGATCGTTTAGGATACCTTGCCAGAGAGGTCGTAGTGGCTGGCGCATCAGTGGGCGGCGGGTGGCCTGTGACACTTCCCCTTGCCGGGGCCCTTGACCTGACCTGCGAATTCAGGGAAAAGAAAAGGGCGGTGCTATCAGCGCCGCCCAATGCCAGGAAAGAGAAAAAACCTTACGGTTTAAAAGATAAAAATTTGGAAGCAAACAATCGATTTCTCAACCAGGAAGGGTCTTGAATTCGATACGTTTCGATTATGCGCGATGTTCTATGCAGCACTAGCAAAATGTTTGCGGGTTGAAAGATATGCACTGTCTGGTGTCAGATTTTGCGACCTCATCGTTCAACTGGTCTGTCCTGATGGGTGTTATAGGCGATTTTTTCTCTGGGCTGTTTTTTCGGTGTCAATATCTGAGCCTTGAAGGTAAAAACAGGTCAGAAGCTGACTCGGCATAACCATGCAATGAAAGTGCGATAACAAGGAAGAGTGGCATGACCTACAGCCAGACCCTGGCCAACAATATTCTCGACACCCTGAAGAAGACCCTGACCGACAAGGGGATCCGCTATCAGACCCTGGCAGAAGCCATGGGTGTCTCCATCGCGACCGTGAAACGGATGATGAACAAGCCCTCGCTGCCGTTCGATACTCTGCTGGAGATCTGCCATTTGGTGGGGCTCTCGTTCGAGGAGTTGCTGGATCGCACTCAGGACGCCCAGAGCCGCCGCGCCGTCTTCACTCAGGAGCAGGATGAGGCGTTTCACAACGAGCCGGGGCTCTACGCCTTTCTCGCCAATATCTTCTGGCGCGACAAGACGCTGATCGATCTCAAGCGGGAGTACGGCCTGACCGATGCCTCCTGCTACCTCTATCTGCGCAAGCTGGAGAAGCTCGGCATTTTGCAGCTTGGTATCGACAACAGCTACCACTTCCTCATCAGCGAGCGGATCAGCTTCGAGCAGCACAGCCGTTTCGCCCGCCAGCAGGCGCGGCAGGCGATGTCGGTGCTGGGGGAGTATCTGGTGGAGAACATGCACAAGTCGAACAACTATATGGCGCTCTGTCAGCTGCACCTCAACGAGGGGGAGGCGATGGCGCTGATCGACCGGATGAAGGAGTACTGGCATCAGGAGATCAAGCTCAACCGCCCCGCCATCGGGCAGCAGGAGCATGCCAAGACCTACACCATGTCGCTGCAACTGGCCGACTGCGGCTACCAGAGCTTTGACGACATGATCCCCAATATCGACAACTGATCCCGGCGGATCCTGCGGGATCCGTGTCTGCTCGTGAGTCTGAGAGTGGTTACTCTGCCAGTTGCATGGGCTGCGCTTTGGCAATCATGGGTTGCAGCGCCCGGGTATCGAGACAGATACGAATGGCATCCTGCCGCCAGTGCTCGATATCGCAATCCACCAGACCGCCCCGCTCGTCGTAATTGACCCGCACCAGCCGCAGCACCGCGCTCCCCTCTGCCAGATTGAGGGCGCGGGCGATGGCGCCGCGCGCCGCCGAGGGGGTGATCTCGAGACTCGCCCCACCCTGGCCTATGCCATAGCGCTGCTGATAGAGCTCGGTGAGGGAGCTGGCCAGCGGCGCGCTGGCGATATCGGGAAAGCGGCTCGCCAGCAGGTGGTGGCTGACATGCAGCACCGGGCGGCCGTCGATCAGCCGCTGGCGGCGGATCTCATAAAGTGGAGTGAAGGGTTCCAACCCCATCCAGCGGCACAGCTCGCTGCTGGCAAGCTCGCTGCCGTGGGCCAGCACCCGGGTTTCGGCGGTGCGTTGCTGCTCGCCGATCCACTGGTGAAAGTGGGTGTGGATGGCGGGATCGTAGGTGAGGCGGGGTGGCGCCACAAACCAGCCGCGCCGCTCGGCCCGGTAGATAAGGCCGTCTGCTTCGAGGCTGGAGAGCGCCTCCTTGATGGTGATGCGGGTGGTGGCAAAGCGCTCGCTCAGGGCCCGCTCGGCGGGTAGCTGCTGCCCGGCCCCCAACTGGCCGCTGCCGATATAGCGGCGCAGAGTCTGGCAAATCTGTTCGCACTTGGAGGAGACGCGGCCATCGGCCATGCTCTGTTCGTTCACTCTCTGCTCGCTCAATCTCGGCTCGGTCACACTCTTGTCCCTGTTGCTTATTCAGAAGGCGGGTGGCTGGCCAATCCCTTACTGGAATAGTCCAGCCTCACTCGGGTTCAGAGTTGTAACTGCTGTGGATGACAGCGCCATGACAGGGTGATTGTCATCAAACTGCCATTAAAGCGCCCCGCCACCGTCACAATTCCCCTCTAGCATCCCTCTCGAACCTTAACTGACCTAGTCCAGAGGGATGGGATGATGAAAAGCGTGATCGCAAGTGCACTGGCCATGGTGGCCATCAGCCAACCGTTGTTTGCCACAAATAGCTATGCAGCCGAAAATATCGCGGATCTCGAAAAGGCCGCCCGTGGCGAAGGCCAGCTCCACAGCATCGGCATGCCCGACAGCTGGGCCAACTGGAAGGATACCTGGCAGCAGCTGGGCAGCATCTACGGCATCAAGCACCAGGATACCGACATGAGCTCGGCGCAGGAGATCGCCAAGTTCGCCGCCGAGAAGGCCAATGCCACCGCCGATATCGGTGACGTGGGCGGCGCCTTCGGTCCGGTTGCGGTCAAGCAGGGTGTTACCCAACCCTACAAACCCTCCACCTGGGCCGATATTCCCAACTGGGCCAAGGACGCCGACGGTCACTGGATGCTGGCCTATACCGGCACCATCGCCTTCCTTATCAACAAGGATCTGGTCAAGGCCGCCCCCACCAGCTGGCAATCCCTGCTGGGTGGCGACTACAAGGTGACCCTGGGTGATGTGGGCGTTGCCTCCCAGGCCAACAACGGCGTGCTGGCGGCGGCCTATGCCACCGGCGGCAGCGAGAAGAATCTGAAACCTGCACTGGAGCTGTTCGGTCAGCTGGCCAAGCAGGGTCGTCTCTCCCTGAACGATCCCACCATCGCCAACATCGAGAAGGGTGAGGTGGAAGTGGGTGTGCTGTGGGACTTCAACGCCCTCAACTACCGCGACCAGATCGACCCCAAGAAGTTTGAGGTGGTGATCCCGAGCGACGGCTCCGTCATCGCCGGTTACACCACCATCATCAACAAGTGGGCCAAGAACCCCAACGCCGCCAAGCTGGCCCGTGAATACATCCTCTCCGATGCCGGTCAAATCAATCTGGCCCGCGGCTACGCCCGCCCGATCCGCAGCAACGTGACCCTGCCGGATGATGTGAAGGCCAAGCTGCTGCCAGCCGAGCAGTACGCCAATGCCAAGCCGGTGCAGGATCACGCCGCCTGGGAGCAGAGCTCCAAAGCCCTGCCGCGCCAGTGGCAAGAAACCGTCATGATCAACATGCAGTAAGGGAATCCAGTGCAACACAAGGTGATAGTGGTACTTGTGGATGGTCTGGCAGCCGAGGTAGCCCACACCATGGGCTACCTCGGTGGCATGGTGGAGGCGGGGCGGGGCCTGCATACGACCCTGAATGCTGCCCTGCCGTCTCTCTCTCGGCCTCTCTACGAGTGCATCCTGACCGGCGTGCCGCCGGTGGTGAGCGGCATCACCCACAACGGGGTGAGTCGCCTCAGTCTGCATGACTCCATCTTCCATCTGGCCCGCGCCGCGGGTAAACGCACCGCAGCGGCGGCCTACCATTGGGTGAGCGAACTCTACAACCGCAGCCCCTGGCTGGCTGCCCGTGATCGCTTTACTCATGACGAGCAGTTGCCCATCCAGCACGGCTGCTTCTACTGGGATGACAACTATCCCGACAGCCATCTGCTGATGGATGGGGAATGGCTGCGCAGCCAGTACGATCCCGATTTTCTGCTGATCCACCCGATGGGGGTGGACGATGCGGGCCACAAGTTTGGCCTCGATTCCCGCCAGTACCGCAATCAGGCGCGCCGCATGGACAGCCTGCTGGCCGATCTGCTGCCCCAGTGGCTGGCTGAGGGATATCAGGTGGTGATCACCTCGGATCACGGCATGAACAACGATCTGAGCCACGGCGGCACCCTGCCGGAAGAGCGCACCGTGCCACTCTGGCTGTTTGGCGATGCCTTTATCGAGCGCTGGCCGGATGGGGTGGTGATCGCCCAGACCCAGCTCTGCGCCCTGATGGCCGATCTGCTGGGGGTTTCCCACGACAAGCCGGCAGCGCCACCGCTGCTCAAGGCGGCCTTTATGCGTGAGGTGCACTGATGATGCCTGCAACCACCGAGATCCTCGCGGATCAACCTGTGGCAACCAAGCAGAAGGTGCGCCGCCACTGGCTGCCCGCGCTGGTGCTGCTGCCGTTTATCCTCTTGATGATCCTGTTCCAGCTCGCTCCCATGGTGTGGGTGCTGGTGGGCAGCTTTCAGACCCCAGATGGTTGGGGCCTTGACTACTACCGGGAGATTTTGAGCTCCCCCTTCTACCTGCAATCGTTCGGCAACTCGCTGCGCATCGCCGGTATCGCCAGTCTGGCGGGGCTTGCCATCGGCACCCTCGGGGCGGCGGCGCTGCGCCACAGTGGTGAGCGGGTCAAACGGCTGCTGCTGGCCTTTGTCACCATGACCGGCAACTTCAGCGGGGTGCCGCTGGCGTTCGCCTTCATCATCATTCTCGGCATCAATGGTGCAGTGACCCTGCTGCTGAAATCCTGGGGATTGATCGACGGCTTCAACCTCTACTCGGGGTCGGGCCTTATCCTCATCTACACCTACTTCCAGATCCCGCTCGCCCTGCTGTTGCTCTACCCGGCGTTCGATGCGCTGCAGGATGAGTGGCCGCAAGCGGCCGCGCTGCTCGGCGCTAGCAAGGGACAATATGTGTGGCACGTGGCGCTGCCGGTGCTGACGCCTGCCCTGCTCGGCACCCTGATCATCCTGTTTGCCAACGCGGTGGGGGCCTATGCCTCCGCCTACGCCCTCACCACCGGCAACTTCAATCTGGTGACCATCCGGGTGGCCAGTCTGGTCTCCGGCGATATCTTCCTCGAGCCCAATATGGCGGCGGCGTTGGCGGTGATCCTGATGGTGCTGCTGGGGGTAGTGACGGCCGCCAACCAGTGGCTGCTGAAAAAGAGCTATGTGAACAAGGGGCAATCCCATGCATGATTTGACGCCACGCTGGCCCAAGTGGGTGCTGGGTGGGCTGGTCGCCACCCTGCTGCTACCGCTGCTGGCGACCTTTCTCTACTCCATCTCCACCCGCTGGGGGGCGACCCTGCTGCCGGATGGCTTTACCCTCGACTGGTATCTCAAGCTGTGGGGCGACCCGCGCTTTCTGGCGGCGTTTGGCCGCAGCCTCCTGGTCTGCTTCGCCACCCTGCTGTTGGGGACCCTGGTGCTGGTGCCGACCGTGCTGGTGGTGGCCTACTACTTCCCAAAGCTGGATCCCTGGATGAACCTGCTGATCCTGCTCCCCTTCGCGGTGCCGCCAGTGGTCTCGTCGGTGGGGCTGCTGCAGATCTACGCCGACGGCGTGCTGCCGATTATCGGCACGCCGTGGATCCTGATCGGCACCTGGTTCACCGTGGTGCTCCCCTTTATGTATCGGGCGCTGGCCAACAGCCTGCAAGGGGTACCGCTCAGGGATTTGATGGATGCCGCCCATCTGCTGGGGGCAAGTAGTCGGCGCGCCTTCCTGCTGGTGGTGATCCCTTGTCTGCGCAAGGGGCTGCTGGCAGCCCTGTTTCTCTCCCTCTCCTTCCTGCTCGGCGAGTTCGTGTTTGCCAACATGCTGGTGGGCACCCGTTACGAGACCCTGCAGGTCTACCTCTACAACATGCGCGCCACTTCTGGCCACTTCACCAGTGCGCTGGTGATGAGTTACTTCCTGCTGACCCTGCTGCTCACCTGGGCGGCCAACAGATTTCATCGGTGAATCAACATGTTCCATCTAGAAGTGAATCAACTGCACAAATCCTACGGCGATACGCCGGTGTTCGAGGGGATCGAGTTCGGCATTCGCAAGGGGGAGCTGGTGACCCTGCTCGGCCCCTCCGGCTGTGGCAAATCCACCCTGCTGCGGGCGCTGGCGGGGCTCACTCCGGTGGATGGCGGTCAGGTGCGGGTGGCCGGTGAAGATATCACCTGGCAGGCGCCCCAGAAGCGGGGCATCGGCATGGTGTTCCAGAGTTATGCGCTGTTCCCCAACATGACGGTGTGGGACAACGTTGCCTTCGGCCTCAAGATGAAGCCCCAGCCGGGACGGGATCTCGCCGCCAGCGTGCAGGAGGCGCTGGCGCTGGTGGAGCTGACCGGCTTCGAGCGCCGCTATCCGGCCAAGCTCTCCGGCGGCCAGCGCCAGCGGGTGGCGCTGGCCCGGGCACTGGTGGTGCAGCCGCGGATCCTGCTGCTGGACGAGCCGCTCTCGGCGCTGGATGCTCGCATCCGCCGCAGCCTGCGCCAGCAGATCCGCGAGATCCAGCAGCGGCTCGAACTCACCACCATCTTCGTGACCCACGATCAGGAGGAGGCGCTTACCATGTCGGATCGGATCTTCCTGATGAACAAGGGCTCCATCGTCCAGAGCGGCACGCCGGAGGAGATCTACACCCGCCCCGCCAGCGAGTTTGTGGCGGGCTTTATCGGCAACTACAACCTGCTCGGCGCCGAGCAGGGCAAGTCGCTGTTCGGCCCCCGTTTTCAGGGCAAGCTGGCGCTGCGGCCAGAGTCCATCACCCTGCTGCCCGCCGGGGCAACCAGCAGCGAACCCAGCCTGCCCGGCATCGTTCGTCAGCAACAGCTGCTCGGCAACGTGATCCGCTATCAGGTGGAGTGCGAGGCAGGGCTGTTGACGGTGGATTGCCTCAACCGCTCGGCTGGCGATCTGCTGGCCACCGGCAGTGCCGTGACCCTGGCGGTGGCCCGGGATCAACTCTGTGAGGTAGCATGAGGCCGCATTTCATCTCCATTTTCACTGCGAGGAGCGCCCATGGCACTGGCACTGTTTGATCTGGACGAAACCCTGATTGCCGGGGATTCTGCCAGCCTCTGGCTGGAATACATGGTGGCCGAGGAGCTGGCCCCCGCCAGCATGATCGCCGAGGAGCAGGCGATGATGTCCCTCTATCATCAGGGCAAGATGGATATGCACCAGTACATGGCCTTCACCCTGCAACCGCTGGCGGGCAAGACGCGACAGTGGCTCGACTCGCTCTCTACCCGCTTTGCCGAGCAGGTGCTGCGCGAGCGCCTCTACCCCGAGGGGTTGGCGCGCATCGAATGGCATCGGGAGCGGGGCGACGATCTGGTGCTTATCTCCGCCTCCGGCGAGCATCTGGTCGCCCCCATGGCGAAGATGCTGGGGATGGATCACTGCGTCGCCATTTTGCTCGATGAGGAGGAGGGGATGCTGACCGGCCAGACCCGCGGCACCCTCAGCTTTCGCGAGGGCAAGGTGGCCCGTATCAACCAGCTGTTTGCCGGCAGGGACCATCTCTGGCAGGGGAGCTTTGGCTACAGCGACTCCCACAACGATCTGCCCATGCTGCGGGCGGTGAGCCATCCCCATGCGGTCAATCCGGCCCCCGCGCTGCGTCAGCAGGCCGAGGAGCTGGGCTGGCCGGTGTGGGAGTGGCAGCGCTGAGTCGCGCGCCACACTGGCTTAACGTGCGGCAAGAATAGCGACATAAACAACAGAGAGAGGCAGTTGCCTCTCCCTTGTCTCCTTCCCCCTGTTGTGCTCACCCCCCCTCCTGCCGGGGGGGCCGCCGGGTAGAATCAAGGTTAGGGGAAGGATCCTCTTCCGTCACGTCGCAGGTGCGACGCTGGGGGAAGCAGATGCGATTTTTCCCCTCCCGCTTGGCCTGATAAACCCCGCTGTCGGCCAGTTCTATCAGCTCCTTGGTCGAGAGCCCGGAGTGGCTCAAGGCCACCCCGGCGCTGAGGGTAATGGTCAGTTCCGGCTCTCGCCATTCCAGTTGAGTGACCGCAAGTCTGAAGCTCTCCAGCAGCGAGGTGGCCTCACTCATTTGCATCTCCAGGCGCAAGATCAGCACCAGCTCCTCGCCACCGTAACGACAGAGCCAGCCCCACTGGTCAAACATTTTCATGCCCAGCTTGCTCACCCGTTTGAGCACTATATCCCCTGTTTGGTGGCCAAAGGTGTCGTTGACCTGTTTGAAGTTATCGAGATCGAACATCACTACCAGGAAGGGGGCACCGCTGCTGAGCTGTCTCTGCAGGCACTCGTCGAAGAAGCGGCGGTTGTAGAGACCGGTGAGTTTGTCCTGGTTGGCTTGCTGGCGGATCTGGGCAAAGTCCTGACTGGCGGCATCCATCTCTTCATAGACCTTGGCCAGCTCCAGCATGCGGCTGCCATTATAGGCTATCCCGCCAGAGCGGCTGGTGCGGATCAGCAGGGTGATCTCCCCCAGCATGCGGCGGAAGTAGCGGGCCCAGAGCAGGGCTAGCAGCAGATAGAAAAAGCAGGCAACGGCAATCATCAGCTGCACGTTGATGGAGACGCTGTCGATCACCTGCTGCATGCTGGCGGTGGGCTCGACACTGAGCAGGAACCAGCGCTGCTCGGGGACACGGTAGTAGGAGACCATCATGCCGCTGGCATCGTCGAGGAAGAAACCTTGCGGCTGTTGCATGTGTGTCAGCCATTCAGGGTGGGTGAGCGGTTTGAATACCTGTTCGCGATCCGGGTGAGCCAGCACCAGCCCGTCATGGTTGATCAGGATCTGATAGCCCTTGCCCAGATGATGGCTCTGTTCATGCCGGTTGTTGAGCCAGTTGGCGAGGGGGGTGAGCTGGGTATCGAGGGAGAGCACCCCCACTCGCTTGCCGTCAGGGTCTTGAATTACCCGAGCCAGCGCCATGGTGAGGGTACCCAGAGTGTAGTCGTAATAGGGATCGGTCCAGACGATCCGGTTCGGGTGGCTGGCTGCCAGCAGATACCAGGGGCGAGTTCTGGGATCGAACTTCTCGTCCGCCTGCCAGGTGGGGTGGATCAGCATCTGGCGATGCTCGGTTCCTACATAGACGTAGTCGAGCTCCATCACCTCGTGATAGGCCTGCCACTGTTGCAGGTAGCGCTCGCCGTTACTGATCGCTGGGCCGCTGAAATCCTGATAATTTACCTGCTGATAAATAAGCGTAAACTGGCGTTTGAGGGTCTCCAGATAGGGTTCGAGCAGGGTATGGAGATATTGGGTGTTGCGGGCAATCAGGTTTTGTTGCTGCTCGAGGCGCAGGGTACGTTCCATATGCAGGTAGTAGATGCTGCCGAGCAACACTACGGGAATAAAGAGCAGGAGGAGGCCCAGCCGCATGCGGGTGATTAAAGACCAAGTGTGCTTGGGCTTGGCGGGGGACATGCACAGATCCTTTTCAGCTCGGGTGTCACCAGCATATATGATGCCGTCCCGCCCGTCTAAAGGCAGAAAATGAGATCCGTTCAATGCTGAACCCCACGTTGCTCCTGATGGCTCACTACGGCGGCATCATGCTGTTGATCCTGGCGCTCTGTGTCGAGTATCTGATCTTTCGTCGCGGCCTGAATATGTTGCGGGTACACCGTCTGCTGCTGGCAGATGCGGTGGCGGCGCTGGCGCTCTTCTCCATCTTTGCCACCGGTTGTCTGCTGGCCCTCGAACACGCCAGCTCGGTGGCGCAGCTCTTTGCTCATCCTGCCCACGGTCTCAAAGTGGGGTTGTTTCTGCTGATTGTCGGCTCCCTCGACTATCCCAGTCGCCTCTTCTATCGCTGGCGTCGTGCCCTGCGTCTGGGCAAGGCGCCGATGATCTCGATCCAGCAGTACTTCCGGGTGGTCTGGATCCTGCGGGGCAATCTGGTAATGGTCGCCCTGCTGGCCGTGCTGACAAAACAGCTATCGCTCTAAAGACAAGAGGGTAGGGAGGCAGGTATCTTGGATTGGATAACCCGTCACGCGCCGATTTAAGGAAGAATCGCCATGCGCTCCAATCTGATGTTGCTGATGGCTGCCACCATCTGGGGTATGGGCTTTGTCGCCCAGCGCCTCGGGATGGATCATATGGGGCCCTATACCTTCAATGGCCTGCGCTTTCTGCTCGGTGCCTTCTCCCTGCTGCCGCTGCTCTGGTGGCTCAAATCCCGTCAACCAGTGGTCGCCACTGGCGACCATCGCCAATTGCTGACCGGTGGTGTGCTGGCCGGACTGGTGCTGTTCTGTGCCGCATCCCTGCAGCAGGTGGGGCTGCTCTATACCACTGCCGCCAAGGCCGGTTTCATCACCGGGCTCTACATCATTCTGGTGCCGGTACTGGGGCTGCTGCTGCGGCACAAGACGGGTACCAATACCTGGATTGGAGCCCTCATTGCCCTGAGCGGGCTCTATGTGTTGAGCGTGACCGACGAGTTCACCATCGGTTTTGGCGATCTGCTGCAGGTGATTGGCGCCCTGTTCTGGGCGATCCATCTGCTGCTGGTGGATCACTACTCCAACCGGGTGGCCCCCATCAAGCTGGCTTGTGTGCAGTTTGTGGTGTGCGGCCTGCTCAGTCTCGCCACCGCCTTTGTCATCGAAACTCCGACCGTGGCTGGCGCAGTAGCTGGCTGGCAGGCGCTGCTCTATGCCGGGCTGGTGTCGGTCGGGGTGGGTTATACCCTGCAGGTGCTGGGGCAGCGGGGCGCCCATCCGGCCCACGCCGCCATCATCCTCAGTCTGGAGACCGTCTTTGCCGCCGTGGGGGGCGTATTGCTGCTGGATGAAACGCTGGACGAGCGTGCCATTGCCGGTTGCGCCCTGATGCTGGCGGGGATGCTGATCTCCCAGATCCGGCTGCGCTGGTGGTGGAAGTCGCGCCGGGACAAGGTGCCTGCGACCAAGTAAACCGCGCTCGCTGCATAACAAAAACGCCCCGACTATCGGGGCGTTTTGCATGGCGGCTGTTGGGTCAGGGGCGCTGATCCAGCTCGTGCTCCAGCTCTACCGCCTTCTGACGGGCCGGATGGGTATTGAGGCGTTCCCAATAGGCTTGCAGATGCGGGAAGTGGGCCAGCTGGCCGCTTTGCGCCAGCAGATCCACCAGGAAGGAGTTCATGATGTCGGCGCCGGAGAGGCGATCCCCCACCAGATAGTGGCGATTCGCCAGTACCTCATTGAGGTAGCCCAGCACTTTGGCACACTCCGCCCTGGCGTAGTCCGGCAGGAAGCGCATCGGGCTGCCATCCTTGCGCACAAACATGTCGAGCAGCAGCGGCAGAATCCCCGAGCTCTCGGCAAAGTGGAGCCACTGCAGGTATTCGGGATACTCCGGGCTATCTGGTGCCGGAGCCAGCCGATCGGCGGCGTAGCGGGCGACCAGGTACTCGGTGATGGCGCCCGATTCTGCCAGTACCCGGCCGTCGAACTCGATGACCGGCGACTTGCCGAGGGGGTGGATGGCCTTGAGCTCGGGCGGCGCCAGAAAGGTGGTGGTGTCGCGCTGATACGCCTTGATCTCATAGGGCAGGCCCAGCTCTTCAAGCAGCCAGATGATGCGTTGGGAGCGGGATTTGTTCAGGTGGTGCAGGACTATCATAATGACCTCGATTCGGTGACAGGATGGGGTATACGAGCGGGTGAGGAGGGCGGTTCACCGGCAGTAAAAAAAGAGCGGGCTGATGCCCGCTCGCTCAACACCAGACTCAGGCCTCCAGCGCCTGATCCAGATCTGCCAGAATGTCCTCGATCGCCTCGATCCCTACCGAGAGCCGGATCATCTCAGGTTTGACTCCTGCCTTGGCCTGCTCCTCCTCGCTCAACTGGCGATGGGTGGTGGAGGCGGGGTGGCAGGCCAGCGACTTGGCATCGCCGATGTTGACCAACCGCTTGAAGATCTTGAGCGCATCGTAGAAGCGCACGCCCGCCTCGTAACCATCCTTCAGACCGAACGAGAGGATGGCCGAGGGGCGACCGGCCATGTACTTCTCTGCCAGCAGATAGTGGGGATGACCCGGCAGACCGGCGTAGCTGACCCAGGCCACCTTGGGGTGATGCTTGAGGTGATTGGCAACCCGCAGGGCGTTGTCGACGTGGCGTTCCATGCGCAGGCTCAGGGTCTCCAGCCCCTGCAGCAGCAGGAAGGCGTTCATTGGCGCCAGCGCTGCGCCGGTATTGCGCAGTGGCACTGTGCGTACCCGCCCGATAAAGGCGGCCGGGCCAAAGGCCTCGGTGTAGACCACCCCGTGGTAGGAGGGCTCCGGTTTGGTCAGCTGTGGGAAGCGCTCGGCGTGATCTGCCCAGGGGAACTTGCCCGAGTCGACGATGACGCCACCCAGCGAGTTGCCATGGCCGCCGACATATTTGGTGAGGCTGTGGACCACGATGTCAGCGCCATGTTCGATGGGTTTACAGAGCACCGGGGTGGCGACCGTGTTGTCGACGATGAGCGGCACGCCACGGGCATGGGCTGCCTTGGCCAGCGCGGCCAGATCGACGATGTTGCCCGCCGGGTTGCCGATGCTCTCGCAGTAGACCGCCTTGGTCTTGTCGTCGATGAGGGCGGCGATGGCTTCGGCGCTGTCATCCTTGGCGAAGCGCACCTCGACCCCGAAACTCGGCAGCATGTGGGCGAACAAGGTGTAGGTGCCGCCATAGAGCTGGGGCGTGGAGACAATGTTGTCACCGGCGGCGGTCAGCGCCTGAATGGCGTAGGTGATGGCGGCGGAACCTGCCGAGACCACCAGCGCGGCAATCCCTCCTTCCAGCGCGGCCATCCGCTGCTCCAGCACATCGTTGGTGGGGTTCATGATGCGGGTGTAGATGTTGCCCGGCACCGCCAGATTGAACAGATCCGCCCCGTGCTGGGCGCTCTCGAACTCGTAGGCCACCGTCTGGTAGATGGGCACGGCGACCGCCTTGGTGGTGGGGTCGCTGGAAAAGCCGTGGTGCAGGGCCAGGGTCGCATCTTTCATCACACACTCCTTGTTGGATGTTGCTTGTCGCAGTTATAGATGGATAGACGTCCAATCTATCAGGCCCGTGGCCGATGTAAACAGCAAGATCCGGCAAAGCAATGTCGCCCACAGGGGATGCGTGTCCCGAGTGGTTGGTATGGCCCGCACTCAGAGACGACGGCGATACTCCTTGTCATCGATCTGGTTCATGTCCCACTGCATCAGGCGGTTGAGCTGCTGCATGGGATCCTCGATGAGTGGCAGCGGGCGTGGCAGGATCCGCTTGAAGTAACGGCGCAAGGTCTGCTGGATCCGGTTCGGTTTGAGGGGGTTGGCGTGGCTCATGATGGTGCTCCTGTGCGGTGGTTCTCACGTTCATCAGCAGTATTGAGCTAAAATGCGGAAGTAAAAACTGATGACTTATAGCAACAGGATTTCCTCTTTTATGCCGACCGGTCGCCTCTACCAGCAATTTCAACGACTCGCCCAGCTGCTTGGCAGCGACGAACGGGAGATCAGCCTCGCCGAGGTGGCGGATCTGCTCTGCTGCACCCCGCGCAACGCCCGCCTGCTGCTGCGGCGGATGCAGGATCAGGGCTGGCTCAGCTGGTCGGCGGAAGCGGGGCGGGGGCGGCGCTCCCGACTCACCCTGCTCGATAGTCAGGAGAGCCTGACCCGGCGCCGCTTGCGGGATCTGCTCAGTCAGGGCCAGCTGGCGCAGGCGGTACGACTGGCCGAGGATCGCCTCGATCTGCTCACTCCGCTGCTGATCGAACAGCTCGGTCAGGCCACCCGCGAGGGGCGCCAGATCCTGCGGGTGCCCTACTACCGGCCGCTGCCGCAGTTGCTGCCCACCGGCCCGATGCGCCGCTCCGAAATTCACCTGAGCCGCCAGATCTTCAACGGCCTCACCCGGCGAAATGAGGAAAATGGGGAAATCGAAGGGGATCTGGCCCACCACTGGGAGTGTCTGGGCCCCTGTCACTGGCGCTTCTATCTGCGCCCGGCGGTGCGCTTTCACCACGGCCGCGAGCTGGTGGTGGAGGATGTGATGGAGAGTCTGCTGGCACTGCGGGATCGCCCGCTGTTCGCCCATCTGGATCGGCTGGAGAGCCCTTGGCCGCGCACGCTGGATCTCTATCTCGACAGCCCGGATCCCTGGCTGCCCCACCTGCTGGCGGAGCCGGTGGCGACCATTTTGCCACGGGAGCTCAAGGGGGAGGCGGGCTTTGCCCTGCAACCGGTGGGCACAGGCCCATACCGGGTGGCCGCCAACGATCCCCTGCATCTTTGCCTTGCGGCGTTTGACGACTACTTCGGCCTGCGCGCCCTGCTCGACGAGATCGATATCTGGATGCTGCCTGAGCTTGCGGAGCGACTGGAGACCCACCTGCAGCTGGGGCGCGACAGCCCTGAGCTCGGTACCATGCGCGGCGAATCGGAGCTGGAGTCGGGCTGTTACTTCCTGCTGCAGGACGATCGTTCCGGATCCTTGCAGGATCCCTCGCTGCGCCAGTGGCTCGGCCAGCTGCTCAATCCGGTAGCCCTGATGGGGCGGGTCGCCCCCGAGTTGCAACGGGGCTGGACCAGCGCCCTCGGTCTGCTGCCCCACTGGCGCGAAGCACTGCCCGCGCCCTTGCCCACACCGGCGCAGTTGCCGACGACCTTGGTGCTGGCCTGTTTCAACCAGCATCTGGAGTTCAACGAGTGCGCCAACGCCATGAGCAGCCTGCTGGCCGAACAGGGGATCCGGCTCGAGGTGCGCACCCTCGATTACGGTCGTTGGGTGAGTGGCGAGGATGAAGACGTGGATCTCTGGCTCGGCACCCTCAACCTCGAACATGCCGGCCCCTTTGCCCCCTACGCCTGGTTGCAGGGCACCCCGTTGCTGCGCAAGGTGTGGAGCAGTCAGCATGAGTTGTGGCAAGGGTTGATGCAGTGGCGCGCCAGCGGTGAGGAGCCTGGCCCCCGCGCCCTGCTGGCAACTGTGCAGCAGCAGAGCTGGTTTGTGCCGCTGTTCCACCACTGGCTGGAGCTGGAGAGCCGGGTCGGCGTGCACGGGGTGCGGATGACGGCGCTCGGCTGGTTCGATTTTCGCAGCGCCTGGTTGCGGCCGGAACTGGCTGTCAGCACTTGGGATAAGACGGGGAGGCTTGAGTCCTGATGCGGGGCGCGTTAGCCTGATCGCGGTTCAATGACAAGGAGTCAACCCATGCTGGAAATGCAGATCCAACCCCGCTTTCAGGAGACGGATGCCCTCGGCCATATCAACAATACGGTGCCGGCGGTCTGGTTCGAATCGGCGCGGGATCCCCTGTTCCGGATCTTTTCCCCCGATCTGGATGTGCATAACTGGCATCTGATCATCGCGGGCTATACGGTGCAGTTCAAACGGGAGCTGTTCTACGGCCAGCCGGTCACCATCAAGACCGGCGTGCGCCGCATCGGCACCAGCTCATTTACGGTCTGGCAGGAGGCCTGGCAGGGCGGCGAACTGGCCGTCACCGCCGAAACGACCCTGATCCATTTTGACTACCGGACCCGCCAATCCCTGCCCCTGAGCGATGTTCACCGGGAAGGGCTGCGGGCCTGGCTGACAGAGAGTTAACCACGGGCCGGATGGCCCATCACAGGAGTGTTATGTACAACTCAATGCGCAACACAGCGATCGCGCTGACCCTGGGATTCTGCTCCCTCCCTTCTCTGGCCGCTTCTCTCGCCGAGCAGTTTACCCTGATGGAGAAGGGGGCCGAGAGCGCCCTCGATATCCGTCAATTCAGCCATGACGGCGTCGATATCAAGGCCTGGATCGATGGCGCCCCCGTCATCATCGCCGTGCCCATCATGAACGAGCTGGGCAAGCTGGAAGGGGAGAGCCGCTACTACTTCAAGGGCGGCAAGCTGTTCGGGGTCAAAGAGCCCGCCGCCCAGTTCGCTTTTGACGACAGCGGCAAGCTGACCCAATGGCTGGACGAGAAGGGCCAGCCCGCCGAGTTTGTCAGCAAGATGAGCATGCAGCAGCGTCAGGAGTGGCTCACCAAGCGGGCCGCCGAGCTGAGCAAGCTGTTCGCGCCGAGCGCGGCCGAGCAGAGGGCGGCCAAGGGTGGCGTCAAGCTGAAGGGGGCGGATCTCGCTCACTGGCTCTGCAACGGCAAACTGATGGATCTTGCCCATGGCGACAAGGTGATCTTCGAGCAGGATAAGCTGAAGATTGGCGAGCAGGGGATCGAGGGGGAGGTCTCCCTGCGTCAGGATAAGGGGTGGCAGGAGTTGAGCCTCAAGTGCGAGGTGCAGGGCACTCAGGTGACCCGCCTCACCTGGCAATCTTTACCGGCAACCAACAAGCCGCAATAAGTGCACCACAGCAAGGGGCCCATCGTGGGCCCCTTGTCATTGGCTCATTGTTCCCCCAGCTTGAGCCGGGTGAGCGCCTCGACCCGGCGCCACTGTCCGGGTTCGAACCAGCGGGCCAGCAGCTCCTGTTGCTGTTCGGCCCGGGCCTCGTTCGGCAGTTGCCTGAGTTCGGCCAGAAAGCCGCTGAGCTGCTCCTCGAACCCTTGCCGGTTCTGCTCCAGCTGGCGCATCCGATCCACCGCTTCCGGCCCCCCCGTCTCCAGCAGCAGGGCATCCCGTTTGGCTGGCTCCATCTGTGCCAGCTCTTGCAACTCTTCAAGCAGACGGCTGTTGGCCTCCGCCTCGCGAAACCAGCCCGGTTGCTCCGCCAGCCAGAGATCCAGCTCGCTGGCCAGCTGCGACTTGTCGCTGTCTCTTGCCTCCGCCAGCGCCCTGCGGCGCAGGGTCAGCTGCTCCATCAGTCGATCCTCGGCAAACAGCTGGGCCTGCTCGGCCGGGGTAAAGCTCTGCTGGCGCAGCTGCTCCCGCTCGTCAAACAGGATCTGCAGGCTGGCGAGGGAGATCTCGGTGGGCACCGTCAGGCTGCTCTGGGCGGAGACAAAGGTGCGATAGCGCGCCTGCAGGGCATCGGCGGTCTCCTGCTCGGGATCGTGCGGGTGGCTCTGTGCATGCTGATTGGTTTGAGCCTGTGATGAGTCTGCCGTCGGTGCTGTGGGCCAGAGCAACACCCCGCCAAGCAGCAGGGTGATGGCGCAGGGCACGACGAGCAGGGTGGCGATCTTCATAGTCCCTGCTCCTTGAGACGGTTGGCATGCTGGCGATAGAGGGTGACCGGATCGGTCTCGAACAGATGGTGGATGCCGAATGACTGGTTCACTTCGTCCAGATGGTTCATCCGGTAGTCGGTGCCGATCACCTTGCCGAGGTGACTGCTGCAGACTCCGACCAGCCCGTCATTGGGCTCCTTGAAGAAGGCGCCGGTCAGCGCCAGCGCAGGATCCACCGGATCCAGCAGATTGGTCAGGTTGCCGCGCCCGCTCCAGGAGAAGTAGTAGACGCCGTTGCTGGCCTGCATCGGCCCCTCGCCGCAATAGCGGCTGGGCAGCCCCTCCGGGTAGCGCTGGTTGAACTGGCTGGCCCCCTTGCTAGTGAGGGCATCGAGGGCGGCGACCGGATCTTGCGGCAGCTGGCTCCCGCCCGAGAGCAGCGAAATCATGTCGGAGAGGGCGTGGGCTGCGGCGGCCGCCAGCTTCTCAGCGGCCGAGCCGGGGGCGGCATTGGCCCGCACCAGATCGGCAATCTCGGAGCCGTAGTTGACCCCGCCGACGCTGGTGGCGGAGGCGACCAGCTCGGGGGCGACCGAAGCGACATAGCGGATGGTGGGGCCGCCATGGGAGTGGCCGATCAGGTTGACCTTCTCGGCGCCGGTGGCGGCCAGCAGCAGTTCAATCTGGGCGAGCAACTGCTCCCCCCGCTGCTCGGAGCTGGCGGTAGCAGATACCTGAGCCACGTAGACCTTGGCGCCATCGCGGCTCAGGGCTTGCGGAATGCCGTAGAAGTAATCGACCCCGAGCAGCTTGTCGAAGCCGAACAGGCCGTGCACCAGCACTATGGGGTAGCGGGTCTGGGTGTATCCGCTGGCGTGTGCCAGCATGGGCAGGGTGCAGAGCAGCACCAGAAGCCATCTCTTCATCATCAGCATCCTTGTTGAATCGTGAGGAACAGATTGTGTGGCGTACTCCATGTTCGCCGGTGCCAGTATGGTGGCTGCTGACGGGAGAGGCTGTGAGGGGGATCGCAACTCGGGATTCAAAAGGGATTCAGGGTGCGGGCGGGGAGGCTGTGCTCCCCGCCCTGTGGCTTATTGCCACTCCACCAGGTGATACTGCTTCTTGCCCCGGCGCAGCAGCAGGTAGCGACCAAACAGCCGATCAGTGGCGCTCAGCTGATCATCTTGCTTGAGCACACCATTGAGACTGATGGCGCCCGCCGCCAGCAGCTCACGGGCGATACGCCTGGAGTTCGCCAGACCGCAGCTGACCAGCAGGCTGACCAGATCCGTCTCGCCGCTGACAGTGCTACACGGCATGCCATCCTGCGCCAGCTGTGCCAGATCGCTCTCGCCGAGGCGGGTCACGTCGCCGCTAAACAGCAGCTCGCTGATGCGCTGCACCGCAGCCAGCGCCGCCTTGCCGTGCACCAGCTCGGTCAGCTCGTTCGCCAACACCTGCTGGGCCTGCTTGCGCCCCTGCCGCTTCGCGTCTTCCGCCTCCAGTGCATCAATCTCGCTCAGCGACATAAAGCTGTAGTAGCGCAGGAAGCGGTAGACATCCTCATCCGCGGTGCCGAGCCAGAACTGGTAGAAGGCGTAAGGGGAGGTGAGCGCCGGATCGAGCCAGACCGCGCCCCCTTCGGTCTTGCCGAACTTGGTGCCGTCTGCCTTGGTGATGAGGGGCAGGGTCATGCCGTGCACCTGCGCCTGATGGAGGCGACGGGTCAGATCCATGCCGCTGGTGATATTGCCCCACTGGTCATTGCCGCCAATCTGCAGGGTGCAGCCGAGCCGCTGGTTGAGCACCGCAAAGTCGTAGGATTGCAGCAGGGCGTAAGAGAACTCGGTGAACGAGATGCCCTGATCCGGACGGGCCAGCCGCTGGCGCACCGATTCCCGCGCCAGCATGGCATTGACCGAGAAGTGCTTGCCGATATCCCGCAGAAAATCGAGGGCGGACATCTGCCCCATCCAGTCGCCATTGTTGACCAGTTGCGGGGCCGACAGGCCATCATCGGCGGGCAGCAGCGCCCTGATTTGGGCCGACAGGCTGGCGACCCAACCCTGCACGGTATCAGCACTGTTGAGGCTGCGCTCGGTCGCCTTGAAGCTGGGATCGCCGATAAGGCCGGTTGCCCCGCCCACCAGTGCCACCGGGGTGTGCCCAGCCAGCTGGAAGCGGCGCAGCATCAGCAGTGGCACCAGATGGCCGATATGCAGGCTGCCAGCGGTGGGATCGAACCCGCAATAGACGGTGCGCGGGGTGGCAAGATGATCGGCCAGGGCCGCCGGGTCGGAATTCTGGGCCACAAGGCCGCGCTCGGTCAGCTCATCGAGCAGGTGGGGGTTGATCATGGGTTCTCCAACAGCAGGGGGAAAAGCCGTCATCCTCGCCGTTCTGGCCGGTGGCGGATATGTCCCCTGAGGGACAGTTTTGCCACTCTCGTGCTAGCATTCAGCCATAGCGGGGAATCGCTCCCCGCCACCGGAAACGTGTCACCATGACCCAGCCGTTCACCACAGATGCCTTGACCCGCAGCATGACCGAGGTGGTCGATGCCCTGCACAGCAGCGCCTTTGCGGCGGCGCTGGTGCGGCTGATCCAGCAGCAGGTGGCGTTTGATTGCGCCCTGCTGCTCGGGGTGGGGCAGCGGCCCGTCTACCTCTACGACAACCTCAACCATCAGCGGGCTCTGCTGTTTGATCGCTACCTCACCAGCCACTTCAGTCAGGATCCCTTTATGCAGGCGCTGGAGCAGGGCTTGCCTGCCGGCGTCTGGACCCTGGCGCAGGTCTCCCAAGGGCGGCTTGATCCCGAATATCGCCACCACTTCTATCAGGCCACCGGCTGGCAGGAGGAGGTGGGGCTGATCCTGCCGGTGCGGGACGGACTGACGTTGATGCTGTTTCTGGGGCGACTCGACAAGCGCAGTACCCTCAGCCGTGACGAGCAGGCAAGGCTGGAGCAGCTGTTCCCGCTGGTGCATTCGCTCTGTCGTCAGCAGTGGCGGCGGAGCCAGCCGCTGTTGGCCCAGAGCACTGCGCTGCCAGACAGCGCCAGCCTCCGGAGTGCGGTGGAGCAGGCGATGGCGAGTGTCGGGGGCGATAGGCTTACCCGGCGCGAGCGGCAGGTGGCGGAGTTGCTGCTGCAGGGGCTGGATACGGAGGCGATTGCCGCGGAGCTCGGGATTGGCAGCGGTACGGTGAAGAATCACCGCAAGCACCTCTACGGCAAGTTGCGGCTCGGCTCGCGGGCCGAGCTGTTTCATCTCTTCCTCAACCATCTGATCACCACAGAGGGAAGAGGATGAACCGGGGTTACTCGATCTTCGGTAGCGGCTTATCGCTTTGGGGAAGGTTACTGAGCCGCTGGTAGCGTTCCATCAACTGCCGGTATTCGCTACCGAGACGAACCTGATCGAGGGCTTGTTGCAACCGGGCGACCTGCTGCCGATCCGCCCGCGGGTTGAAAGCAAAGCAGTTGTCCTGTTCCTCCAGCACTGCGACAGAGATGAAATCTTCCGCGGCAAATCCCAGAGCTTTCAGTTGATGGAATAACATCACCTCGTTGCCTGCTACCAGATCTGTACGGGCCATGATGAGCTGGCGTACCACCTGCTCCATGCGCTCCACCGCCATCATGTTGCCCGGGCTGATGCCGCGGTTGAGCAGTAACTGCTCCCCCACGTCAGCCTGCATTACCCCTACCTGCAGTTTGGCCAGATCCCCCTTGCCGGTCACTCTGGGGGCATCCTGTTTTCGTCCGACCAGCGTCACTCGCGAGTGGCTGATGGGGCAAACCCATAGGAAATGGGGATCACGCTCTTTGGTTCTGGCGGTGGTAAAAAGAACGGCCTCCGGTTGCTGGGTCAGCAGATACCAACCGCGGGCCCATGGCAGAAATTGGATCGGTTGCTCCGGCTCCCCCAGCTCGCGCCACATCAGCCGCAGCAGCTCAACTGCCAGCCCGATGGGCTTGCCCTCCTTGTCCAGCCCGTTGAGGGGCATGTTCTGCTCCGAGTAATAGATAAAGGCGGACCGTGCGGGGAAGCTGGTCAGCAGGAGCAGGGCGATAAGGGCCGCGAGCAGGGATCGCATGGCGCACTCCTTGTGCAGGGAATTACCTATCAGTCTATGTGTCCTTGGCCGGAAGTTCATAGTCGGGTCGCGGATACCGCGACAGGCCACCTTGCGGTGACCTGTCGGTTTATTTTAGCAGGGCCTCCATCTCCGCCTCTGCCTTGGCGCGAGCCTCGGCTTCTGCTGCTATGGCGGCATCGGTGGCGCTCTCTCCGGCCGTATGGGGAGCGGCACTGCTTACGGCCTGTTTGGCCGGAGCGGCAACGGCCTTTGTGGCCTCTTGCGTCGCGGTCGCAGCGGCGCTGCTGACAGCCTGTTTGGCAGGAACGGCAACAGCCTTGGTCGCTTCTTGGGTCGCGGTCGCAGCGGCACTGCTGACGGCTTGCTTGGCAGGAATGGCAACAGCCTTGGTGGCTTCTTGCGTCACGGTCGCCGCGGCATTGCTGACGGCTTGCTGGGCAGGAGCGGCAACGGCCTTGGTGGCTTCTTGCGTCGCGGTCGCAGCAGCGCTGCTGACGGCTTGCTTGGCAGGAACGGCAACAGCCTTGGTCGCTTCTTGAGTTGCAGTCGCAGCGGCACTGCTCACCGCTTGCTTGGCTGGCGCAGTGACTGCGGTGGTTGCACTACGGGTCAGATCAGTCGCGCTTTGGCTCACCGCTTGGGTAGCCTGCCCTGTGGCGTTGGCGGCTGCGCCGCTGATAGCCTGACTTGCGCTGTTGGTCAGCGAGCCGGTGACGCCGCGGGTCACTGTGCCCAGCGCGCTGCCAAGGGAGAAGGGGGAGGCGCCACTCTGACTGGTCGCTGCGCCAGTCAGGGCATTGGTCGCCGGGGTGAGCTGGCTGGCGGGGGTCTGCCAGCCCTGCATGGCGGTTGGCCAGGTCGGCGCCGTGCCCGCCAGATTTTCGCCGAAGGTCAGGGTGGTGCCATCCCCTTTTTGCAGCAATACCGACATCTGGTTGGTTTGCGAGTTCCACACCATCCCCGCCTGCTTGGCGATATCCGGCACCGGCGCATACTCGGAGACCACATAGAAAAGCGGCCCCTCCTGCTGTAACTTGTCGGCAGTCTTGAGCAGCTGCATGGTGCTGTCGTAATTGGGGCCAAGGATGGCGGTCATCCGATCCTTGATCAGGGGTTGTTCGAACAGATTGACCTCGTTCGGGTCAAAGCCGACCAGCGGCTTGAGCAGGGCCCACATCAGCTGGCTGGTGGGGCTCATCATCAGCAATGGAGCAACGCAGGCGGACAACATCAGGCTCAGGCAGGCAGCCTTGAGCAACGGCATGATACGCATTGGGATAATATCCAAATAACGATTTGATAAATAAGGTTATATTTTGTCAGGACGTGACAAATTCACCGGGAGTTTGCGCGTGGCAGCGAGAGACTGCCCGCAGGCGCTGGCAGGCTACCATATTGGTTCCACAATGCCAGCAGGCTGTATGATTATCCGTCAAGTAAACTCGGGGCCGGGTTGATTGCTGGAGTGGGCCTGAGAGTCTGGCGTTCCCCTGCGATGGTGCTGCCAGTGGCCACATGGCAGCAAAACCAGAAGAGGATTTCAGGGGGCCAGTGAGGCTTTTCTTGATCCAGCTAAAGACATGGACGTGATCCCTGTCGCATAATGCAGCTCCTTTCTACTCTTGGCTGGAACCTAAGAAATGGCTCGTCGCTCTTCCAATGCACAACGTCGTCGCAGTAGCTGGTGGTACAAACGCCTGTTGGCAAGGGAGCGGCAAGAGCGCGAAGCGCGTTCCGTCCGGGATTGATAAAGCATTGAAAAACGGAGCGTTTGCTCCGTTTTTTTCACCTATGAAACTGGCTGAATGGCTCAGTGTGCAGCCCTGTCTGCCGACAATAAATCACTCTGACCGTGCCGGTTGTATGGACTGATGCGATGGATGATGCATGATGGACGTTTCGAGAAGGAGCCTCATATGCAGATTACCATCCGTCATGCCGAATCCGCCGATGCCCCCGCCTTGCGGGATCTCTATGCCATGCCCAATGTCCAGGCGGGCACTTTGCACTTGCCTATGTCTCCCCTTAGCCAGTGGCAGAAGCGGTTGGAGAGTGACAGCGTGGTGGCACTGGTCGCCGATGTTGACGGCTTGCTGGTAGGCCAGCTCTCGCTGCTGGTTGAGCCCAATCCGAGACGCAAGCATGTGGCCTGTATCGGTATGGGGGTACGGGATGACTGGGCAGGCAAGGGGGGGCTCTGCCCTGATGGCTGCGGCGCTGGATCTGGCCGATAACTGGCTCAACCTGCACCGGATTGAGCTGACCGTCTATACCGACAATGAGGCCGCACAGGCGCTCTATCGCAAGTTCGGTTTCACGCAGGAGGGGCTGGCTCGTGACTATGCCTTCCGGCAAGGGCGCTATGTGGATGTGTTCTATATGGCCAGAGTTGCGGGGGGCGTCAGTCGCTAACGGCATGGTCGATTATCAGGCCAGATTGCGCCCGGTGATCCGGGCGCTGGAGCAGAATCCCGAGCTCTGCCTCAGTGAGGCGGCCAGTCTTGCGGCGCTCTCCAGCTATCACTTTCATCGGGTCTTTACCGCCGTCACCGGTGAAACCCCGACCGAGATGCAGCGCCGCCTGCGGTTGGAGCGGGCTGCTCGCTCTCTCTGCTACAGTCGCGACCCGATCACCGAGATTGCCTTCTCGGCCGGTTTTGCCAGCTCACAGGCCTTTGCCAAGGCGTTTCGCAAGCAGTTTGCCATGGCACCGGGGATGTTGCGCCGCCAGCCGTCACTCTTGCAACTGAGCAAGAATGGACACGCGGCTGCCCGGGTCTCTGATTATGCTGAAGGCCGTTCCAGTGAAAGGAGGCTACAGATGAAAACCGAACAGATGGCTGCGCGCACTCTGGCCTATATCCGGGTCACCGGCCCTTACGGCATAGGCTATGAGCCGGTGTGTGACCAGCTCTATCAATGGGCTGTCGGGTTGGGCTTGGCCGAAGGGGAGTGGATCTTCATCTACCACGACAACCCCGAAGTGACGGCTCCCCAGCAGTGCCGCACCGATATTTGCGTCACCGTGCCGGCGGGCACCAGGGGAAGTGGCAATGTGGAGATCCAGCAGCTGGCGGGCGGCCGCTATGGCCAGTCACGTTTTACCGTGACCGACCCGGCCCAGTACCCCGCACTCTGGCAGCAACATATCGGTGAGGTGGTAGCGGCCGGTTTCGAATTTGATGATCGACCCTGTTTCGAGCTCTATCACAGCTTCGATCCGGTGACCAAGGTTGCGGATGTGAGCTTTTGCTCCAGCCTAAAGGGTTAGGGCACAACAAGACGTAAGGGATGGTACAGAGCATCGCGCAGAAATTAGAGAGCCGGACAGTGTCCGGCTCTTTTGCATCTGGCGGTTGGGCGGCGGTTAGCGCTGGAACCCCTTCTGGGCGAACTTGGGGCGGGCGTTCATGATCTGCTCCACCTGTTCGTCGCTCATCTTGCCACGCGACAACCCGAGCACCTTGTAGGTGAGCAGCGGCCGGGCGGGCAGGGCAATCATCAGGGCACGGATCTGGTTCTCGTCATCCTTCTCCCGGGTCGGCTTGCCGTAGGCATAGGTGAGGACGCCGGCATCCATCAGGTTTTTGACGGCGGGCTCGGTGATCGGCAAGTTTATGACGCTTTTACGCTGCAGCACGAACTCGCGCAGCACCGCCTTCTCGTTGAAGTCGAGGAAGCCGATCATCTGGGCCAGCTGGTCCTGCTGACGGCGCGCCTGCCACTCTTCGCACGCCCACTCCCAGGCGATCAGGAAGCCTTGACTGCAGAAGTAGGAGATGGCGATCAGCATGCCGACCCCCAGCCAGGCCGCATGATCCGCAGCCCACTGGCTGACGGCCCCTTTCATCAGCCCGGCCGGAAACAGCAAAATGATGCTGCAACAGAGCAACAACCAGACCATTAGCCAATTGAGGCGGTTCAGTTGATAGAAATGTTGGATCCACCGTTTCATTGTTCATCCTTCCCAAACTGTTGTGGATAGTGAACTACCTACAGCAATCGGTGTGCCAACAGCGTAATGGCGCCGGGGAGGGGAGGCTGGCGATACATTTCCTTACAACTTATTGAATGAGTTATCAGTAATTTGCCTTGTGAGGCGGCGGTCGAGTTGCTAAAACGTCCCCTCAGTCATTGGGGAGTAGCAACCCGCCCGCATTCCGGGCCGGGCCCATGTCAACACTCTTGGATCCTCGTATCCATGGCATGGGCGGCGATAGGCACTATCGCTCTGCAAGACCTTTGGCCTCGATATGCACGCCAGCCGGGCGAGCCATGTCGGGTCCATTGGTTACTCTGCTCGCCTGGCGGTATCTATTATGTTGATTACCCTGCTGTTATTTCTCGTCTCTGCGGTCACCATCTACCTTGCCTGCGAATACTTCGTCAACGGCATCGAGTGGACCGGCCACCACTTCAAACTCTCCCAAAGCGCTACCGGCTCCCTGCTGGCTGCACTGGGTACGGCGCTGCCCGAGTGTATCGTGACCCTGACAGCTCTGCTGATGGGCAACACAACCGCCCAGCAGGAGATCGGCATTGGCGCCGCCCTTGGCGGGCCGCTGGTGTTGGCGACCATCGGCTATGCGGCAGTCGGCCTCACCCTGCTGCTTTGCATGGGGCGTACCGAACGGGCCATCGATGGCGAGGTGCAGCGCGAGATTGGGCGGGATCAGCGCTGGTTTATGGGGATCTTTCTGGTGGCGACCGCGCTGGGGCTGGTCGCCTTCACCGGCAAGAGCTGGCTGGCCCCGCTCTTCCTGCTGGTCTACCTCGTCTATGTAAGGCGCGAGCTGAAACAGAGTGACAGCCATGAGGTCGAGCTGCCGGAGCCCCTCAAGCTGGCTCCAAATGCCGGGATCCCGCCCCTTGGCAAGGTGCTGCTGCAGACACTGGCTGCACTGGTGGTGGTGGCGCTGGCGGCCCAGCTGTTTGTCCATCAGCTGGAGAGCATGGGCGAGCTTTTTGGCCTCTCGCCGGTGCTCGCGGCCCTGCTGTTGAGTCCGGTGGCGACCGAGATGCCGGAGCTGATGAACGTGCTGATCTGGGTGCGGCAGGGCAAGAACCGGCTGGCACTGGCCAATATCTCCGGGGCCATGATGATCCAGGGCACTATCCCCAAGGCGTTCTGCTTGCTCTTTACCCCTTGGTTGCTGGATGGCGCAATGATGGCCTCCTCGCTGGTGACGCTGTTGGCGGTGGGGTTGCTCTGGTGGGGGTTCAGAAAGGGAACCATGACCGCCGGACGGCTGGCGCTGGTCGGTCTGCTCTATCTCGGTTTTTGCAGTTGGCTGCTGGTGAGCTGAAACGGGAAGCGCGGATATGAAAAAGCCCCCTTGGCAGGGGGCTTTGTTGTATCGGTTGGGGCGGTGCTTACAGCGCGGCGATTTCGGCCTGCTGGGCTTCCAGCTTGGTCAGCTGGAGACGGTAATCTTCCAGCTTCTCACGCTCTTTGGCGATGACCGCTTCCGGCGCCTTGGCGACGAAGGCTTCGTTGCCAAGCTTGCCTTCGATACGGCCGCACTCGCCCACCAGGCGGGCAACCTCTTTGGCCAGACGGGCCAGCTCGGCATCCTTGTCGATGAGACCAGCCATCGGGATCATCAGCTCGGTGGCACCGATCAGCTTCTTCACTGACAGCGGGGCGGTTTCACCGTCCGCCAGTACGCGGATGGACTCCAGACGGGCCAGCGACTTGAGGAAGGCCTCATTGTCAGCGGCGCGCTGGGCATCCTTGGCATCGCACTGGAGCAGCACGTTGAGGGGCACGCTCGGGGCCACGTTCATCTCGGCACGGATGTTGCGGATGCTGACGATGAACTCCTTCACCCACTCCTGATCCGCCATCGCGGCTTCGTCCACCTTGGCGGCGTCGAACTCCGGGAAGGCCTGAATCATGATGGTGTCGGCGTGTACGCCGGCCAGCGGGGCGACCGATTTCCAGATGGTCTCGGTGATGAACGGGATGATCGGGTGCGCCAGACGCAGCAGGGTCTCGAGGACGCTGACGAGGGTGTGGCGGGCAGCGCGTTGATCGGCCTCGGAACCCTTGGTCAGCACTGGCTTAGTCAGCTCCAGATACCAGTCACAGAACTGGTTCCAGATAAATTCGTACAGCACGCCAGCCGCGATATCGAAGCGATAGGTATCGAGGGCGGTGCGGAAGTCACGGATGGCCACTTGCAGCTGGGACTGGATCCAGCGGTCCGCCAGACTGAACTGCATCTCGCCGCCGTTGAAGCCGCAATCCTGATCTTCGGTGTTCATCAGCACATAGCGGGAGGCGTTCCACAACTTGTTGCAGAAGTTGTTGTAGCCATCCAGGCGCTTCATGTCCCAGTTGATGTCACGACCGGTAGAGGCCAGCGCTGCCAGCGTGAAGCGCAGGGCGTCGGTACCGTGGGCATCGATCCCTTCCGGGAACTGCTTGGCGGTACGCTTGGCAATCTTCTCGGCCATCTGCGGCTGCATCATGTTGCCGGTGCGCTTCTCCAGCAGATCTTCCAGCGAGATGCCATCGATCATGTCGAGGGGGTCCAGCACGTTGCCCTTGGACTTGGACATCTTCTGGCCTTCTTCGTCACGGATAAGGCCGGTGATGTAGACGGTCTTGAACGGGACTTGCGGCTGGCCGTTTTCGTCCTTGATGAAGTGCATGGTCATCATGATCATCCGGGCAATCCAGAAGAAGATGATGTCGAAGCCGCTCATCAGCACGTCGGTCGGGTGGAAGGTCTTGAGTGCCTCGGTGTTGTTCGGCCAGCCCAAGGTGGAGAAGGTCCACAGAGCGGAGCTGAACCAGGTGTCGAGCACATCTTCGTCCTGACGCAGTACGGTTACGGTCGGGATGCTGTGCTTGGCGCGCACTTCATCTTCGCTGCGGCCAACGTAGACGTTGCCGGCGTCGTCATACCATGCCGGGATGCGGTGACCCCACCACAGCTGACGGGAGACGCACCAGTCCTGAATGTCGCGCATCCAGGAGAAGTACATGTTTTCGTACTGCTTCGGCACGAACTGGATGCGGCCATCTTCCACCGCCTCGATGGCGGTCTTGGCCATCGGAGCCACGCGCACGTACCACTGGTCGGTCAGCATCGGCTCGATGGGCACGCCACCGCGATCGCCGTACGGCTGTTGCAGTATGTGATCCTTGATCTCGTCCAGCAGACCCAGCTCTTCGAGCTTGGCCAGAATCGCCTTGCGGGCGGCGAAGCGCTCCAGACCGGCGAACTCGGCCGGCAGGGCAGCGTCATAGGCGGTGCTCGGGTTGCCGTGGGTATCGACCACTTCGGCCTCGGCACGCACGTGGGCGTCCAGAGTGAAGATGTTGATCATCGGCAGGCTGTGGCGCTTGCCCACTTCGTTATCGTTGAAGTCGTGGGCAGGGGTGATCTTCACGCAACCGGTGCCCTTCTCCATGTCGGCGTGTTCGTCGGCAACGATGGGGATCAGACGGTTCACCAGCGGCAGCAGGATGTGCTGGCCGATCAGCGCCTTGTAGCGCGGGTCTTCCGGGTTCACGGCCACGGCGGTATCGCCCAGCATGGTCTCCGGACGGGTGGTGGCGACGATCAGGTAATCCTTGCCTTCGGCAGTCTTGGCTCCATTGGCAAGCGGATAGCGCAGGTGCCACATGTGGCCCTTGATCTCGCGGTTTTCCACTTCCAGATCGGAGATGGCGGTGTTGAGTTTCGGATCCCAGTTCACCAGACGCTTGCCGCGGTACATCAGGCCATCTTCGTAAAGACGAACGAACACTTCCTGCACGGCGGCGGAGAGACCCTCATCCATGGTGAAGCGCTCGCGCTCCCAATCTACGGAGTCGCCCAGACGGCGCATCTGGCGGGTGATGGTGCCACCGGACTCTTCCTTCCACTGCCAAATCTTGTCGATGAAGGCATCACGGCCGTAATCGTGGCGAGTCTTGCCCTCTTCTGCGGCGATCTTGCGCTCAACCACCATCTGGGTGGCGATACCGGCGTGGTCGGTACCTGCCTGCCACAGGGTGTTCTTGCCCTGCATGCGGTTGTAGCGGATCAGGGTATCCATCAGGGTTTGCTGGAAGGCGTGACCCATGTGCAGGCTGCCGGTGACGTTCGGCGGCGGGATCATGATGCAGAAGGAGTCTTTGCTGGTGTCGCCGTGGGGCTTGAAGTAACCCTGGGCTTCCCAGTGCTGATAGAGCGCCTGTTCGATGGCGTTGTGATTAAAAGTCTTTTCCATGGTCTCGCCGTAATCTGGATGGATGGATTCTGGTGTTGATTCGTCGTGGATCACAGGCGGCGCAGTCAGGGCTGCGCCGGATCCGGTGCGGCAAGGACGGGCTGATCCCTCATTTCGAGGGTATGGCCTGCCTGGCGATAGTGCTTGTAGCGCTCGCGGGCTTGCTGCTTTTGTGTTTCGTCAGTGGGGACAAAATCTACCACTTGAGCGAAGTGTCCTGCAAACAAAGGTGTCGCAGTGGCCAGATTGATGAGGCGGGCGTAGCGCCGTTTCGGTGGCTGATAGCCGATCTCCACCGGGGCCATGCCGCTTTCGCCTTGCAGCTGGTGCGGCACGAAGCGCTCCGGCGGCAGTTGCCACAACAGCTCGTCCAGACGCAGAGCCTGGGCCTCATCGTTGCAGAACAGGTAGATATGGCCCGCACCCCACGACTCGGCCGCAAGAGTGCAGGCCAGTCGCTCGACCGCAGAGGCCTGCGCGTCATCCTGTTCGCTCATCAGGTAAAAGGTCACTTGGCTCATCAGGTTGATCCCGTTTTGCGGTGACGGACTGTTGACCGCCTCATGAGGCTGACGGGGCGTTTCCCGTCCGCAGCTCACTGATTCAAGAATGAAACAAGGAAGAGGCGGGCCTCTTCCTTGTTGTTCAGGGTAACGCCAACCCTTCCGATGCAGCCATCGGCAGGGGCCGGAGAGTTACTCTTTCTCTTCGATATCCACGCCAGCCCGGTTCAGCAGGAACTGGGTCAGCAGGGGCACCGGACGACCGGTAGAGCCTTTGTCCTTGCCACTCTTCCAGGCAGTCCCGGCGATATCCAGGTGGGCCCAGTTGTACTTCTTGGTGAAGCGTGACAGGAAGGCGGCTGCGGTGATGGTGCCGGCCGGACGACCGCCGATGTTGGCCATGTCGGCGAACGGGCTGTCGATCTGCTCCTGATACTCGTCAAACAGCGGCAGACGCCAGGCGCGATCACCCGCCTGTTCGGAGGCGTTGAGCAGCTCGTGGGCCAGCGGGTTGTGGTTGGCCAGCAGACCCGAGGTGTGGTGACCCAACGCGATGACGCAGGCACCGGTCAGGGTCGCCACGTCGATGACGGTTTCCGGATCGAAGCGGTCCACATAGGTCAGCGCATCACACAGCACCAGACGACCTTCCGCATCGGTGTTGAGCACTTCGATGGTCTGGCCGGACATGGAGGTGAGGATGTCACCCGGACGATAGGCGTTGCCACCCGGCATGTTTTCACAGCCAGCCAGTACGCCGATGACGTTGATCGGCAGTTGCAGCTGTGCCAGCGCATGCATGGTACCGAGCACGGAGGCGGCGCCACCCATGTCGTACTTCATCTCGTCCATGCCGTCAGCCGGCTTGATGGAGATGCCGCCGGAGTCGAAGGTCAGACCCTTGCCGACCAGCACGATGGGCTTGGCATCCGGATGACCCTTGTATTCGATGATGGCCATCATGGCTTCGTTATCGGAGCCGCGGGCCACCGCCAGATAGGAGTTCATGCCGAGTTCGGCCATCTCCTGCTCGCCCACCACCTTGGTGGTGATGTTGTCGTAGGCATCGGCCAGACGACGGGCCTGGGAAGCCAGATAGGCCGGGTTGCAGACGTTGGGCGGCATGTTCGCCACGTCGCGGCAGACCCGCACACCCTTGGCCACGGCCAGACCGTGAGCGATGGCTTTTTCACCAATGGTCAGTTCCCGACGCGTCGGCACGTTGAATACCAGCTTGCGCAGCGGGCGACGTGGCTCGGCCTTGTTGGTCTTGAACTGATCGAAGCTGTAGAGGCCCGCCTTGGTGGTTTCTACCGCCTGGCGCACCTTCCAATAGGTATCCCGACCCTTGACGTGCAGCTCGGTGAGGAAGCAGACCGCTTCCATGGAGCCGGTTTCGTTCAGGGTGGTGATGGTCTTGTTGATGATCTGCTTGTACTGGCGTTCGTCGAGTTCCCGCTCCTTGCCGCATCCGACCAGCAGTACGCGCTCGCTGAGCACGCCCGGTACTTGATGCAGCAGCAGCATCTGGCCTGGTTTCCCTTCCAGGTCGCCACGGCGCAGCAGCGAACTGATATAGCCATCGCTGATCTTGTCCAGTTGTTCGGCAACCGGAGAGAGGCGACGAGGCTCAAATACGCCGACTACGACGCAGGCGCTCCGTTGCTTCTCTGGACTGCCACTCTTTACACTGAACTCCATGGAATCTCCTACATCCTAAAGACAAAAGGCACCTTTTATTGAATAATGCGGTGCTTGTTGGGGTATCAGAGGCGGAGCGAACAGCCACAGGCTCCGCAGTTCAAACTGGTAAAAATCCAATATACGGCCCTATTTTTCAGGCATTCGACTAAAAACACAAGTTTACTTGGGAATGACTGTGATCGTTTTCCGATATTTGTTCAGGGAAACCCTGAAAACCCAGCTGGCAGTGTTATTCGTATTGCTGCTTATCTTTGTCAGCCAACAATTTATCAAGATCATCGGTGACGCCGCCGATGGCGAGGTGCCGACACGTCTGGTCTCCACCCTGCTGCTGCTCAACTTGCCCAATATGGCGTTGTTGATGCTGCCTATCAGTCTCTTTTTAGCCATTTTGTTTGCCCATGGTCGCCTCTACGCCGAAAGCGAGATGACGGTGATGCATGCGGTCGGCTTCAGCCACCGTTTCGTGATGCGCAGCGCCATGTTGCTGGCCTTGCTGACGGCGGTGGTCGCGGCGTTCAACACCGGTTGGATCGCCCCGCAAGCCAAGGAGCGCGAGTATCAGGTGATCGACGAGTTCAAGTCGGATCCGGGTATCTCCTTCCTGCAGGCGGGCCGCTTTATGGAGCTCGACAAGGGGCGTCTGGTTGCCTATATCCAGGATTTGAACGACAACGGTTCAAAACTGCAAAAGATCTTCGTGCTGCAGCGGGCGGAGGGGAACAATCCTCCCTCGGTGGTGGTGGCGACCGAAGGGGTGGTGACGGTCGATGAGAACGGCCTGCAGTGGCTGACTCTGATGGATGGTTCCCGCTACGAAGGGAACTTCTCCGGCAAACAGTTCCAGATCTCCGATTTTCGCGAATATGGTCTGGTGATCCGCCAGCAGGAGATGGAGCGTTCCAACCGCAAGGCGGCGGCCAAGCCGACCATGGAACTGTTCGGTACCCAGGACAACGCCATGATGGCGGAATTGCAGTGGCGTATCTCGCTGCCCCTCTCCATTCCGGTGCTGACCCTGCTGGTGGTACCGCTGGCGCGGGTCAATCCCCGTCAGGGGCGCTACGCCAAGCTGTTGCCGGCCATCATGCTCTATCTCTCCTACTTCCTGCTGCTCAGCGCCGCCCGTTCGGCCATTGACAGCGGTCGGCTGCCCTACTGGCCGGGGATGTTCCTGGTGCCGCTCGGTTACCTGCTGTTTATCGGCCTGCCCCTCAATCTGCAGGGCACCAGCTGGTGGAACGGGGTGAAAGGGCGCTATTTCAACAGAAAATCAGCATGATGCTGCAACATAGGAACTTCTGCTGATGTTTGGCATTCTCGATAGATATATCGGTAGGGTCATTTTCATGTCGATCCTGCTGTGTGAAATCACGCTGGTTGGCCTGGCGGCGCTCATCAAGTATGTGGAGCAGCTCAAGTCGGTCGGTGACGGCAATTACGACATGATCAACGCCCTCTACTATGTGCTGCTCTCCATGCCCAAGGAGGCGGTGCTCTTCTTCCCGCTGGCCGCGCTGCTGGGTGGCCTGATTGGTCTGGGTCAGCTGGCGACCAGCTCCGAGCTGGTGGTGATGCAGGCAGCGGGTCGCTCCAAGATCAGTATTGTAATGGCGGCGCTCAAGACGGCGATCCCGCTGATGATCATGGTGGGGCTGATGGGGGAGTATGTGGCCCCCATCGCCAAGCGGATGGCAGATGACATCAAGGCGGGGGCGCTGTCCGAAGGTCGTCTGACGGTTTCCGCCTACGGGGTGTGGGCTCGCGATGGCAATAACTTCGTCAATATCAACGGGGTGCGTAACGATGGCGCCCTCACCGGCATCACCCTCTATCGCTTCACCCCCGAGCGCAAGCTGATCGACGTGGTGCAGGCACGGGAGGGGGTATTTGAAAGGCATCACTGGCTGCTCAAGCAGACGCAGGTTACCCGCTTCGACGACCCGGCTCAGATCCGCAGTGAAGAGCACGACAAGATGGAGTGGAGCTCAGAGTTGACGCCCAAACAGCTGGGGGTGGTGAGTATCGACCCCGAGAACCTCTCGGTCTCCGGTCTGCTCGACTACATCGGCTATCTCGATGCCAACAAGCAGGATGCCGGTCGATACAAGTTGGAGATGTGGCGCAAACTGCTGTCACCGCTCTCGGTGGTGGCGATGATCCTGCTGGCATCCTCCTTCATCTTCGGCCCGCTACGCTCGGTGAGCATGGGGGCGCGGATGCTGATGGGGATCATGACCGGCTTCGCCGTCTATGTGAGCGATCGGGTGTTTGGCCCCATCAGTCTGGTCTATGCGGTACCGCCGATTCTGGCGGCTATCGCGCCCAGCTTGCTGTTTGGCGGCATCTCCTTCTACATCCTCAGCCGCAAGCAGTAATCCGCACGAGATTATGAGGAAATGCAAAGAGGGCACCTGTTGGTGCCCTCTTTCGTTGCTGCATTGATCCGGGATTACTTGTTCAACAATTCCAGATTTTCCTGCTTGCTCAGCACGATCACTTCGCACTCGGCCCAGATATCCTGAAACGCCCGTGGGCGCTGGCGGTTGAACAGGCACATCAGGTTGCCCAGACCAAAGGCGGCGGTAGCGAGACGGATCAACGCCTGGGTAACGCGGATGTGGCTGCCATCTTCGTTCTGAATGCGCAGCCGCCAGGCGCGCATGCCGACGGTCTGGCCAGCACGGGTCCAGAACCAGGTGTAGAAACCGCAGATGACGAAGGCAAGCCACAGGGTGTAGATCAGGCTCAGGTGGTGGCGGGTCAGCAACCAGACGGTATCTTCACCCGCTGGTACGCTGGCCATGCCGGTGACCAGCAACAGCTTGGCGACACCCATGCCGATGAAGCCAGCGATGATCAGCAGCGAAGTCACCACCAGCGCATCATAGATGAGGGCGCCGAGGCGACGCATCAGACCCGCTGACGGGTATGGCTGAGTGGCGGGAGAGGGGGATTTTTGTTGGACTTTTTTAGGCTTGGCCATCGTTTTTATTCCATTAAGATGATGGCGGCATTCTATGTAACTGGCCCCGCATCGGCAAGGCGTTGAATAAATGAACAAACGGGAGTGTTCAATCGAAAAACACCTTGCATGGCATCGCGCCATTCGTATAATCCATCGCAGTTGCCCGGGTGGCGAAATCGGTAGACGCAGCGGATTCAAAATCCGCCGGTGAATAACCGTGTCGGTTCGAGTCCGACCCCGGGCACCATCAAATTCATGACAAAAGGCCATCAGCAATGATGGCCTTTTGTTTTTTTGGCGTTTCTGCGCATTGGCAGCGTTGCTGCTGAGCAGGCAGTACTTCCCGTTACCTCTTGGTATCCCTTCTCTTTTCCCGCTCTCCGTTATTTCCTTTCCTTGATATAGCCGCTGACAGCATCACCGCCAGCGGTCTGTTTCTATTGCGTTTTTTTTTCCAAACCTTGCTGCATCAGAACATGGTTGCCGTGCTATCCCAGCAGGGCAAACAGCAGGGTACCGAGGGCACCTGCGAGCGTCAGTGCTATGATGGCTCTAGGTGTGCCGTGCAGCTTGGTCCACATAAACAGGCTGGTGAGGGCCAGCAGCAGCAGGGCCAGGGCGGCGATATCGCCAAACAGCTGCCAGCCGAGGCCGGTACCCATGCCGCGGTGCAGCCGGTTGAGGCTGGCGGCAAAGTTGGCTTGCTGCAGGTCGGTATGTACCAGCAGAGTGCCCTCGACATAGCTGGCGGCCACGCTCTGGCTGAGGGTGACGCCGCGCATCTCCCACTTGGCGGGTAGGGTGAGCTGGCCGTTCGGGGTGGGCAGTGTCTGGGCCGGGGTGATCATGGTTCGCCCGTCGGCAAAGGTATCGGGATAGCGCTGTTGCAGCAGGCTTTTCAGCTGCTCCGGGCTGGCGAGCGGCGCCTTGAGCACTATCTCTTCACTCGATTTGTCGGTGTGGGGGCCGGGAATGGGCAACACGGCACGGTGTTGCAGCCAGAGACCGGTGATGCCGTACATCAGCATCAGGGCGAGGGTAAAAAAGCCGGCCCAGGCATGGAGGCGGCGTACCCATTTGTTGTTGTGAAGGGGAACTCTTCTGCGTTTCATCGTGGTTGCTTCATAAAAAACTGGCCAGCAAGAGCTGGCCAGTCGGGGTGGTTGTCACAAAGTTCAGAAACGGTAGGTACCGGTCAGGCTCAGCTGACGGGGTGTACCCGGCATGATCTGGTTGGCACTGGTGGCGCTGACGAAGTACTCGTGGTCGGTCAGGTTCTCGGCGCTCAGCTCGGCTTCCCACTGTTGCCAGCGATAACCGGCGCGCGCATCGAAGCGGGCGTAACCGGGCAGTGTGGTGGTGTTGGCGTTGTCGGCAAAGCGATCGCCCACCGCCGTCACGCCGGTTTCACCGAACCAGCCCTGCTCACCACTCTTGTAGCCGAGATAGAACTGGCCATTCTGGCGGGAGACGTTCATCGGGCGCTTGCCCTGCAGATCCGCATCCGCCTTGACCTGCTCCGCATCCTGAATGGCGAAGCCGCCACGCAGATAGATCTCGTCGGTCAGCTCGGCGCGGGCGCTCAGTTCGACCCCTTCGGTACGCTGCAGGCCGGTGAGGATCACCTTGGTGGGATCCAGCGGATCCTTGGTGCGCTTGTTGTACATCTCCAGTCGATAGAGGGAGAGAGTGGTCGCCAGCTTGCCGTTCAGCCAGTCACTCTTCACCCCACCTTCGTAGAGGCGGGTGTGCTGGGGTTCCAGCCCGTTGTTTTTGTCGCCCGGGGTGATGCCGATCAGCTCGCCGCCCACCGGAGTGAAGGTCTTGCTGTAGGAGGTGTAGAAGGCGTGATCCTCGAGGGGATTCCACACCAGACCGAGGCGCGGGCTCAGGCTGTTGACCGAGACGCTCTCCTCCTTGTTGAGGTCGTAGCGGCGACTGGTGACGGTGAAGTCGTCACGGCGCAGCCCGCCCACCAGATGCCAGTCACCCAGGCTGAGCTGATCCTGCAGATAGAGGCCATTGCCGCGCACCTTGTGTTTGGCGTCGCTGGAGAGCTTCATGGCGCCATTGTAGGTAGGCAGTGAGCCCGGGTCGTAGAGGTTGCCGGACGGGATGGCGGTGGCGTTCTGGTAGAGCTTGGGTGTGCGCTCCTGCCAGTTCTGCTCGAAGCCGGCCAGCAGGCGATGTTCCACCGGGCCGGTCTGGAACAGACCTTCTGCCTCGGTGTTGCTGATCAGGTTCTTCGCTTTCAGATCCTGCTGCCAGCGGGAGCGGGTCACCTGATCCCCTTTGACGCTGGTGACATAGGTGTTGTCAAACTGGCTGTCGAGGGTGGAGTAACCGAGCTGCTGGCGCAACTGCCACTGATCGTTGATATCCCAGGAGAGGCGTGAGCGGGTGGATTGTGCCACGTCATCGATGAAGTCGCGGCTGGTATCGCTGTAGACATACTCTCGCGGCACATCGGCCGGACGGCCATTGACCCCGGGAATGCCGCGATCCGGGGTGCGGTCATGTTCGTTGCGCTCGTACTGCACCAGCCAGTTGAGGTTGTCGCTGATCTCCCAGTTGGCGGAGGGGGCCAGCAGGGTGCGCTTGCTCTTCACGCCGTTGCGGAAGCTATCTTTGTCCTCTTGCGCCATGTTGAGGCGCAGTTGCACCTGCTCACTCGCCTCGCCATTGAGGTCGGCGGCCAGTCGCTGACTGTCAAAGCTGCCGACCCGGGCGGTGACGCTGGACTCCTGCCCTTTTTGCGGCTTCTTGCTGACCCGGTTGACGATGCCCCCCGTGCTACCGCGGCCGTAGAGCACGGCAGCCGGGCCCTTGAGCACTTCCACCCGCTCGATGTTGCCGAGATCCCGGGTGTACTGCATGTCGTCGCGGAATCCGTCGAGATAGAAGTCGTTGCTGGCGCTGAAGCCGCGGATATTGACCCCGTCGAAGCGGGTATCACCGCTTGCGTTGACCCCGGGAATGCCGCTCAGGGCTTCACTCAGCGTAGGTTGGCCGAAGGCGGTCAGCTCGCTGACCTTGACGCTGTCGATGGTCTGGGGAACCAGCTTGGCTGGCGTATTGGTACGGGTTGCGGTGGCAACTTCCTGATGCTGGGAGCGTTTGCCAACCACAGTCATGGTTTCATCGGTGGCCTGGGCAGTGAAGCCGGTGCCCAGCAGTGCCAGCGAGACCAGCGTTCTGCGAAAGTGAGGGTGCTGCATATTCAATATTGACTCTTTGGATGTCGACCTGACGGCTCGAACATATTGATTTAATTATAATTAGCCTGACCCGCTTAAGCGGGATGCCAATGATATTGATTTTCATTTGTCTGGCAAGGTGAAAATGGAGGGGGCTTTGGGTGCGTGTTGTGTGGTCGGCAGAGCTCGGCTGAAAAGCAGAGCCATTACAGCAAACCGCGAGAACGAAGCGAGGGAAAAGGGCGTAGCGGAAGAAAAAGGTGCGAAATGTGAAGCGATATCCAGCCCGATAGGACGGGCCGGATATCGGACTCAGCGAGTGCTCAGCAGTCGGCGGGTGAGGGGGATAGTCGCCAGCAGGCGATAGACCAGCAGAGACGATCCCAGCAGCAGCGGCACCTTGGCGATCTCCCACAGGATGGATGCGGCCTGCGGGCCAAACACGAAGAGCCAGACCACCAGCATCATGTGCAGGCAGTAGATCCCGAGCACTTTGGGGGCCTGACGTTCAAGCCAGCTGCCCTTGCCCCACTCGGGGTTGGCCAGCAGCAGTCCAAACAGGCCGAGAGCCCAGGGAAGGGAGCCGAGCAGGAAGTCGTGGCGGGTGAGCGGCACTGCGGCAAAGTGCTGCAGCGCCCAGGCTTCACAGCCATAGAGCGTCACGCCCGCCAGCAGCAGTTGCCAGCCGGTGCGGGCATCGGGCTGCCACTGACGCTGGCGCAACAGGGCCCCGAGCGCCACAAACAGCAGGGAGAAGAAGGGGCCGTTACGGGTGAGCAGTGGCCACTCGGCGCCCAGCAGCGGCTTGGCATAGGAGCCCCCCAGCAGCGCCAGCAGGTAGAGGCCAAGACCCAGCCAGATGGCGAGCGATGGTCTGCCAAGCCGGTAACAGAGTGCCAGCAGGGCTACCGCCATGACCAGGGCTGGCAGGAACCAGAGGTGGATCATGCCGCCCACCAGCCAGCCATTGAGGGGGTCGCCGAGCTGGAATTGCCACTGCCCGCGCAGGGAGGCCAGATAGCCTTGCTGTACGGCATCCAGCGGATTGAACGGCACCAGCAGGTAGACCAGACTCCATACCAGCCAGAGCAGCAGCAAGGGGTGGCAGTAGCGCCAGGCCACGGTCAGCGGCGCTTCGCGGCTCAGTCTCGGCTGCAGAAAGTAACCGGCACAGAGGAAAAACAGCGGCACGGCAAAGCGGCATAACTGGTTGATGGTGCCGCTCAGCCAGAGCCAGGATCCACTTCCCCACAGGGCGGGATTGAACGGATTGGCGAAGGGGGATACGTGAATGGTCATCACGGCCAGAATGGCCAGTACCCGCCCGCACTCGATACTGGAAATACGCATGGTGGCTCGTCGTTACAGGGGTTGTGATGGCACGCTAAAATTCTCGCTGCTAGGTTACAACCAATTGATTCTATTAGTGTGAATTACGCTGTTGAGTAGTTACATTTTGTAACGGGATGGTGGAAGGTGTTACCTGTAACGGGAGCGGGCTCCCGTTTTTTGGGCGCGCTCATGCAGATAAAAAAGCGAGGCGGGCGCCTCGCTTGGTTGGGGATCTCGAGCTTACTGGTGAGTCAGCATGCTGCTCTGGTTGGCGGCCAGGGTGGTTCTGCCCGAGCTCTCCAGCCAGGTTTTGATCCGCTTGGCGTCGGCGACCCGATCGTTGGTGGTCTCGGCATTGAGCAACACCATGATCACCGGCTCACGATTGACCTTGGTGCCCAGCACCAGACAGCGGCCCGCTTCACGGATATAGCCGGTCTTGGAGAGGGTGAACTCCCATTGCCCTTCGCGGATCAGCCGGTTGGAGTTGAGGTAGTGCAGCTGACGCTTGTTGGTGCGCACATAACTCTGCTCGTCGGTGGAGTACTGGCGGATCAGCGGATAGGAGGCCGCTGCGGCGGCGAGCTTGGCGAGATCCTGCGCGGTGGAGACATTGCGCGGGTTGAGCCCGGTGCTGTCTGCATAGTGGGTATTCCACATCCCCAGCATGCGGGCTTTGGCGTTCATCGCCTCGACAAAGGCGCGCTGACCGCCGGGATAGTGGCGGGCCAGTGCCGAGGCGGCACGGTTTTCAGAGGACATCAGGGCGATATGGAGCATTTCGGCGCGGCTGAGCCTGGAACCTATGGCCAGGCGCGAGCCGGTTCCCTTGATGCGGTCGATGTCGGCATTGGTCACGGTGAGCATTTCGTTGAGGCGCAGGTTGGCATCCAGCACTACCAGCGCCGTCATCAGCTTGGTGAGTGAGGCGATGGGCATTACCCGGTTGCCGTTGCGCTCGGAGATCACCTCGCCGGTTCTGTGGTTGGCCACCACGAAGGCAGCCGAGCTGAGGTTGGGCACATCCCGTCGCTCGAGAAAGCCGCTGCTGCTCTTGCTGCTGGCGGAAAAGGGGTTGGCATGGGCACTGTCCATAGTGGCCGGCAGCATTACTGCGCCAAGCAACAGGGGAAGGAGGGAACGCATCATCATGATCAGCTCTACCGGACGAAATACAGGGATATCTCGCTAAGTTATATGTCGTGAACTGGCGCTTCACAATCATTCTCACCTTGATATTGATAATTTACGGCGTTGAGCGTGCTCTGACGGCGAGGAGAGCGTAAAAGAGGTCTCCATAGAGTCTTTTTTGCATTGAAACTATGGACTGGCCGTGATGGCGAGCGGAAGCCGGCGCTAAAAAAATCGGGACCAGAACGGTCCCGATTGGCATGGAGCATTGCCTGCCGGTTAGTGGGCATCTTCCTGCTTGATCTTGAAGCGCATGGCGATCACAACGAACAGCAGCGGGCCAATGATGGTCCAGACGCCGGTGGAGATATCGCCGGAGATAAAGGGGGCGACCACGGTAAAGACGTTGCCGAAGGCGACCAGGATCAGGCTGATGATGGTGGCAAGCAGTACCGAGCCCGCGCTCTTGAAGAAGATCAGGTCCTTGCCCAGCGCCGGGTTGTTGCGATAGCGATACCAGGCGTAGATGAGGAACATGTAGGGCAGGGTCATGCCGACGTTGGTCATGGTGATGATCAGCTCGTAGAGGGCGGCGGCCCCTTCCGGGTTGATCAGGGTAAAGATGGACTTGGCGGCAATGAACAGACAGACCACCCAGGCTTGCACCTTGAGGGCTTCAATGCGCACGCCATTCTCGTTCTCGCGCTGGAAACGCTCCGGCCAGAAGTAGCTCGGGGTGCCGGTGATGAACTGGCGCAGTGGCGCGTATGAGAGGGCGATAAAGGCGCCCAGATAGCTCAGGAACATGCCAAGGCCAGCAAAGCGCATGAACACCTGTCCCAGCCACTCGCCACCGAGATGGCGCCCCAGCTCCAACATGATGATGAAGAGGGCGGAGAGAGAGGTGATCCCCTCGGCCGGGAAGTCGCTCCAGCGCATGATTGAGCCGACCGCCAGAAAGCCGATGATGTAGCAGAGTACGATGAAGGCGCCGGAGAGGAAGATGCCGCGCTTGAGGTCACGCTCGGGATCTTCCAGCTCGTCAGCCACCCCGGCCATCGCCTCGACCCCGCCGTAGGCGAAGATGGCGAACACCATAAAGCCGAGGAAGGGGATGATGTCGTTGAACGCGGCATTGGGAGACGCCGTCAGCGATGCCTGGGTGAAGGGCTCCTGCAGAGTCATGCCGCTCACCGCGAAGGTGAAGACGCCACCGACCAGCAGCAACACGTTGAGTGCCACCACGGAGAGACCGCCGATAGCCGCCACTTTGGCGAAGCGGGCGCTGCCCAGGGTGATGAGCTTGGTGACGGTGGCAACCAGTGCGATGGCGACTACGCCCAGAATAAAGGGGCCAAAGTCGATGCCGGTGCCCAGGGTGACCGGGATGACGGTGATGTCGCGGCCAAACAGCATGAAGGAGAGGGGCACCCACATGGAGAGCGCCTTGCCAAACATCCAGATGACGTAGGAGGCGAACCACATGGTCAGACCGATAAAGGCGAATCGGGTCGAGACCGAGTGGCGCATCCAGGTAAAGATGCCGCCTGCCTCTTTGCGAAAGCCGGTGCCGAATTCGATCATCATCAAAATGAACGGGATGAAGAAGAACAGACCGCCGATCACGAACATCGGAATGGCGGCATATCCCATTCGGTAAAAACCGATCCCGATATTAGTGACGCCAAATACCGATGTTAATATCATCAATATAAAGGCGCCCAATTTCAGCTTTTTTGCTGACATATTAAAAACTCCCTGATGGTGCTGGATTTAAAATAATCAAAAATTAAACGGACGAAACCAGACCCATTAATAACGCGGTAGCGCCATGCCATCTTGCTGTGGCGGGCGCGATCGGGTCATCTCTGACCGGGCTGGCTTACCCGTCAGGCGGTCAATGAATGTATGGGCGGAGCTGCATGGTCTGTGCCATGCGCGGTATTGGTCAGCGTTGCCGAAAATTAACTGTGAACGATTTTATCATTAATGCTGCTGGGCAGGTAAGTTTCCCGAATGAAGCTGTGGTTGAAATAAACAGACCTGCCAGTTAATTGATACGTTGCGGATGTAAACATTTACGCCCAGGCCGACACTTATTTCCATTATTGGTATTCGGCATATTTGGCGGAGTGAATTGCGCCATCCTGCCTGATAAATCCGCCCCAATGGCGACAGCGTTTATCCTCCCAGCCGGGTCAGCAGCACGCCGCCGGTAATAATGGCCGCCGCCGTCAGCCGCATGCGCCCGAGCGGCTCTTTCAGCAGCCAGACCGAGAGCAGCATGGCAAACAGCACACTGCTTTCGCGCAGAGCCGCGACCACGCCAATGGGTGCTTGGGTCATGGCCCAGATAACAATCCCGTAGGCGAGCAGTGACATGGCACCTCCTGCCATTCCCGCCATCGCATGGCGACGGATCTGGCGCCATGCGTTGCGTTTCTGGTGGACGATCAGCACCAGCAGCATCGCCAGCCCGGTGCAGGCAAAGAGCCAGAGGGTGTAGCGTACCGGTTCACCCCCTGCGCGGGCGCCGGCTCCATCCGAGAGGGTATAGGTCGCCGTGAACATGGCCGTGATCAGTGCTGCCCGAACCGCTTTGCTGTCAAGGCGCTGCTGCCCACCTCGCCAGGCCATCAGCAAGACCCCCATGATCAGCACGCAGGCGCCGATGATGCCGCCGTAACCGGGGTAGTCCCCCAGCAGCAGGGCACTTAACGCCATGGCGAGCAGCGGGGCACTGCCACGGGCCAGCGGATAGATCTGGCCAAAATCGCCCTGATTGTAGGCATGGCTGAGAAACAGGCAGTAACCGATATGGAGCAGGACTGAGAGGCCGAGCCAGGGCAGCTCGGCAGCAGAGGGAAGCCCCATGGGCAGCAGCGCCACGGCGGCGATAAGCCCTGAAAAGATCGCCACCAGTGACACCCCCACCAGCCGCTCTTCGCCAATTTTGACCAGCGCATTCCAGCTGGCGTGAAGCAGGGCTGCCAGCAGAACGGCAAAAAAGACGGTGGTGCTCATGGGAAAAGGCTCTCGGGCGATGGGGGCCAACAGCATACCCGCCTGGAGCCTGATTGGCCGAGATCTTTATCAAAGCTTCGGTTTCTCGGGGTTCTTCTCCTGCTTGGTGGTGCTGCCCAGTTGCCCCAGCACCAGTTTGGGGTGGGGATCTGTCTGCAGCGGAATATCCTGCAACTGCGTTCCCTGCTGGTGGCGATGGATGATTACTGCGGCCATCTTGCCCAGCGCCTCGTAGCTGCTGATGGTGCCAACGCTGCAGCCGTGCTCGACGAACAGCTCTGCACTGCAGATGGTAGGGATGGCAGCTGCGTTGAGTGCATTCAGCAAACGGGGGGCGATGGAGAGCAGATAGCTGTCTGCGGCCAGAAAGACGATGTCGTTTTTGGCATCCTGTTGCAGCCGCTTCAACTCGTTCTCCAGTCGCTTTGGATCCGGTGCTATACGCCAGGTTGCGACTTGCCATTGGTAACCTTTGGCCGCGTTGATCAGCATGTCGGCCACCAGCAGGGTGTTTTGCTCCCGCGGGTTGAAGGGTAGCAGCAGCCGCTTATCCGATGGGAGGTACTTGCTGGCATTGGCCAGTTGCAGCGCCATCGGCACCATATTGCTTACCCCGGCCACCATGCTGTTCTGGGCTTTGTCTTCCGAGAGAAAACCTGCCCCGACAGGATCTGAAACCACATTGAATATCATGGGCTTGCGATTGGCGACCAAACTCTTTGTCATGGTGGTGGCTGTGGTACCGAAGGTGTAGATGTAGTCGTATTCGGCCAGTTTCGGCAGCATCTGCTGACGTAGCATGGTCGCCAGCGCCGTGCGATCCTGATTGGCATTGTAGACGGTGATGGTGGTCTGATAGCCAAGTCGGGTCAGTTCGGCCCGAAAGCCCGCCTCGGCGGCGGTTTCGCCACGCCACAGTACCATGGCGATATTGAGGGCGTGAGCGGGAAGAGCCAGCAGCAAGAGCAGGACGAAAAGCAGCCTGACCATGATCATCTCTCCGGCGATACATCTACTGTTGAGCCTAGGCCAGTTTGTGGTTTTCTGAGCAACAGCGACGAAAAAGCGCGATGGCAAGCCATCGCGCTTTGGGTATCAGAAAACCTCGATTAGAAGTCGTAGCGAGCAGCCAGCTGGAAGTCATCCTTGTTGGCGGTCGCTTTGCCGGCAACGCTGTCCAGATTGTTGATGCGGTACTCGCCGATCACCCGCAGGTTCTTGTTGAACTTGTACTGGGCTCCCAGGGTGTAGTAATCCACATTGTCTTTCTTGGTGCCAGCCTTGTCCTGCTCCTGTTTGTTCCACAGCGCCATCAGACCGAAGCCATTCTCGAAGTTGTAGCCCAGCGCGGCTTCCCAACCGGTGTGATCGGTGCCGGTCGCCAGGAAGTCGCTGCCATCGGCATAACTGAGGGCGGCGTAGGCGGCCTTGTTGTCAAACTTGGCGGAGATCAGCCACAGTTTTGCATCTTCTTCACCGCTCTTGTCGCGCAGGCCGACGTTATAGGCAGTACCCAGCGACAGGTTGAAAGGGAAGGTATAGGCCACGGCTGCTCCGTAGGCCGCGTCGCTATCCTTGCTGGTAGTCTCTTCGGTGTCACCACCGTCGAACTTGTAGCTGGTGTCGAGCTGGAAGCCATTGAACAGGCCAGAGTATTTCAGTACGGAACCGGCGCGGTTGGTGGCGAAGGTGTCGGTCTTTGCACCCAGCGCTTCGTTACCGTAGCCGTCGGAGAGGGAGACATCAGTCCAGTCCGCCAGGAAACCCGGGGCACCTTTCTGGCGACCGAAGGTCACTGTACCCCAGTCAGCGCCCACACCGGCAAAGGCCAGACGGGTACGCAGGTTGTCGGAGCTCTCGCTGATGGTCTTCTCGCTGTCGTTGATGTACATCTGAACTTCGTACTGGGCCAGCGCCTTCAGACCGCTCTGGATCTGGGTTTCAGCCTTGGCACCGAAGCGGACAAACTGGTTAGCCCCTTGCTTGGCGCTGTAATCCTTGGTGCCATTCGGGTTGGCGGTATCGACGTTTTCTTTCTTGTCGCCGAAGAATTGACCGGCGTAGATGCGGCCATACAGGTCCAGCATGGCGGTATCATTTTTATACACCTCAACGGCTTGCGCCTGGAAGGCGGCGGTCAGAGCCAGTGCCACTACAGTCAGCTTTTTCATCTTAATCCCTTGTGTTGCAAGCTTTTGTTTTGAAGACGGGGCCATCCTAGGGAAGATGCATGACAGCGGGGTGACAACTGGATGAAGAGTCGATGGCAATTGGGTTGCAATTGGATGAATTGGCTACATTTATGCACCTGGCAGCTACTTTTGTGCGCAAAGGTTTGCCCTTGTGGTAGAATGCCGCCCGTTTTCGAGCTCCATAGGTTGGATATGCGATGAGACGTGAACTGGCAATCGAGTTTTCCCGAGTGACGGAAGCGGCTGCACTGGCTGGCTACAAGTGGCTCGGACGTGGTGACAAGAATATCGCTGATGGGGCGGCCGTAGCGGCCATGCGCCACATTCTCAACCAGATCGAGATCGATGGTGAGATTGTGATCGGCGAAGGTGAAATTGATGAAGCGCCGATGCTCTATATCGGCGAGAAGGTCGGTACCGGACACGGCGACGCGGTGGATATCGCGGTCGATCCCATCGAGGGTACCCGCATGACCGCCATGGGTCAGGCCAACGCGCTGGCCGTGCTGGCGGTGGGCGACAAGGGTTCTTTCCTGAAAGCACCTGACATGTACATGGAAAAGCTGATCGTCGGGCCCAAGGCCAAAGGCGCCATCGACCTGGATCAGGCTCTCGAGCTGAACCTGAAGTCCGTGGCCAAGGCGCTGGGCAAGCCGCTCTCCCGTTTGACTGTCATTACCCTGGCCAAGCCGCGTCATGACAAGGCAATCAAGGAGATGCAGGGTCTGGGCGTGCGGGTGTTCGCCATTCCTGATGGTGACGTTGCCGCCTCCATCCTCACCTGTCTGCCGGACAGTGAAGTCGACATGCTTTATGGCATCGGCGGCGCACCGGAAGGGGTGATCTCCGCGGCGGTGATCCGCGCGCTGGATGGCGACATGCAGGCCCGTCTGGTGCCGCGTCACCGGGTCAAGGGCGACAGCCCGGAAGTGCGTGCGCTGGGCGAGCAGGAAATTGCCCGCTGCGAAGCGCTGGGCATCGACGTCAACAAGGTGCTCAAGCTGGAAGATATGGCGAAGAATGACAACGTCATCTTCTCCGCCACCGGCATCACCAAGGGTGATCTGCTGGATGGCATCACCAGCGATGGCGTGATGGCGACCACCGAGACTCTGTTGATCCGTGGTAAATCCCGTACCATTCGTCGTATCAAGTCGATCCATTACCTGGAGCGCAAAGACAGCGTGGTACGTGACATCATCCTGTGATGATGGCTCGCTGAACCGGCTGTGTTGTTTGAAGCCCGATCGCCCGTGCGGTCGGGCTTTTTGTTGTGCGCCAGCTACGTTTGTGCCGCCGCTTCGGCTATGGTGGCTCAGACCATCCCAAAGGAGTGGAGTCTATGGAGTGTCGTAGCGGCTGCGCTGCCTGTTGCATCGCCCCCAGTATCAGCAGTGCCATTCCCGGTATGCCAGATGGCAAACCGGCTGGCGTCCCCTGTATCCAGCTCGATAGCGCCCTTGGCTGCAAGATTTTCGGTCAACCGGAGCGGCCGGCGGTGTGTGGCGGTTTTCGCCCCATGATGGATGTGTGCGGCAGCCATCGCGCCGAGGCCATCTGGCTGATCGGCGAGCTGGAGCGGCTCACCACCTGACGAGAGCAGGGCGAAGATATAAAAAAAGAGGCCGCATCATGCGGCCTCTCGCGTTTCTATTCGCCGGGGATCAGATCCCCGCCAGCTCCAGTGCCTGACGATAGTACTCGTTGGCCTTGTTGGTAAGGCGGCGCTTGTCCATCAGCTGGCCGAGAGCATGGTAGGCGGCGGCGCTCGGCGCCCGCTCCACCTCCTGCTCCAGCAGCTTCTGGGCATCGTCCAGCTGACCGGCCAGTAGATAGAGCTGGGCCAGTGCGGTGTCCACCTCCGGTTGCCCCTGCTGTTTTTGCAGCAGTGCCAACAGCGGCTGGTAGCTGTCGAGTTTCAGCTTGGGCAGGCGAGCCAGCAGCTGCGGCATCGGCTGTTTGCGCAGCGCCTCCTGCCACAGGGTGGCGGCCTCGCCATCGGCGCCCAGCTGGCGCAGCAGATCGCCGTAGCAGGCCAGCAGTTCTGGCTCGAGGCGCAGTTTGCGCGGCAGATCCTGCCACACCGCCTTGAGGGTCTCGAGGCTGCCGGCAGCCTGTTGCAGGCGACCACACCAGGCTTGTTGCAGCAGATCTTCTTCCTGTTTCGGGGTCAGCTTGCCCACCTTGTGCAGCGCCGGGATCAGGTCGCACAGGGCGCTCCAGTCCTGACGGGCCAGATGCACCTGACGCAGCTGATCCAGCACCATGGGGTGGCGCGGGTTGAGGGCGTAGACCGACTCCAGCATCGCCAGCGCGGTATCGTACTGGCCCTGCTCGATTTGCAATTGGGTTTGGGTCAGGGTGAGCGCCAGCTCGGCTTTGGGATTCTCTTCCTGCGCTTTTTGCAGGTATTGATCCCGGCGGGCGTCGTCACCACGGGCCTGTGCCGCCTTGGCGGCGCTCAGGTAGTTGAGCAGCGGGGTATCGCTGTTGCTGGCCCCCTTGATCATCAGTTTTTCAGCCTGACTGTAGTGCCCTTCGGCCATCGCCAGGGTGGCGGCGACGGTCTGTTGATTGGCCTTGCGGCGGCGGCGCGAGCCGTACCAGCCGAGGGTCTTGCGGCGCAGGCCGAATACCCGACCCAGCAGCCATTCGACGATCAGCAGGGCTCCGTAGAACAGCACGGCCAGGATCACCGCGCTGGTGACGGAGGATTCGATGGTGTAATTGCCAAGGGCAATCAGCACATAGCCCTTGTTACCGGAGGCTTGCGGGCCAAAGATCAGCCCTGCGACCATCACGGCAACCAGAATGATTATACGGATCATGGTGCCCTCCTCAGCTGCTGGCCAGAATGCGTTGCAGGCGTTCGGTCAGCACCTGCTCCAGCATCGCCTGGGTCTTGAACTGGGCCGGATAGTCGATCTGGATCTGCTCACCCTTGAGCTTGTCGATCTCGCCCTGCATGTAGCGGGTGGCGCTGTTGTCGGTGTCGAAATACTGGGTCAGCCAGCGCTGGGCCTTGTCCAGGCTGTCTTCGTAGAGCGCCTGCTGCTCGCGATAGACGGAGAGCTGGGCCTGCAACAGCTTGGTTTTGAGGTTTTCACGCAGGAAGATCTCCTGCTGCGGCGAGAGCAGCGCCTCGACCGCGCCATCGCGGCGACGGATGGTGACGAAGTTCTCGGTGAACTTGACCCAGTTCTTCTTCAGGTTGCTCTCCCACTCGTCGGGATTGGCGCTGACCGCCTGATCCGGCTCGGCCTTGGCTTCCGGCATGCTGACGGTGGAGAGGGGCAGCAGCTCGATCTGATCTGAGAGCGCGGCCAGCTTGAGGGTCAGCCCCTCGCGGTCGATGCGCGGCATCCCCTTGAGCTTGGCGATATCCTCGGCCAGCGCCTTGCGGATCGGCATCAGGCTGGGGTCGTTGAGGGCGGCGATCCGCTCGTCGGCATTGCCGAGCAATGTGATGGCGGAGACGAGGTCATGCTCCAGCCACAGTTTGCGACCCGCCATCCGAACCAGATACTCGGATTCGGCCAGCATCCAGTCGTTGGGGCGTTTATCGTTGAGATCCAGTACCCGGTTCTGCAGACCCTGCATCTCCCCTTGCAGCCGCTGCTGGGTTTGATCCAGCGCGGCCAGCTGCTCGGCATCCTTGCTGCTGGTCTGGTCGATCTTGCTCAGGGCGCTCGCCAGCTGCTGCTTGAGCTGGGCCAGTTCGGCTTGCTGGGCCACGGCATTCTTGTGACCGTGCAGATAGAGACCGCCGGTCAGGCCAAGGGCCAGCAGGATGGCGACCCCTCCCAGTACGGCACCGGAGCGGCTCTTGCTGCCATTGACCGCAGCGGTCGGCTGGGGTTTTACCTGGGATTCTTGTTGTTCTGTCATTCCATCTTCCTCAGTTCCAGTGCGGCCGTCAGGGCCTGGTTGGATGCACCTTGGGCAATCGTGATATGGATAAAGCCCGCGGAGTGGGCCATCTCGGCCACTCGCGGGCTGGGGACCACCAGCAGGCGGTCAAAAAGCCAGGGCCGCTGGTGGTCGGGAACCAGCTCCAGCAGCCGTTGCAGCAGTTCACCACTGGTAATGAGCAGGCTGTCCAGCCCCGCTGCCTGCCAGTGGCGGGTCAATGTCTCCCCGTCTAGCTCGGGGTAGTGGCGTTCATAGGCCGCACAATAGTGCACCAGAGCACCGCGTGAGGCCAGCGTGCTGGCGATGAGATCCCGCCCGCCATTACCGCGCAAGATCAGTACCCGTTTGCCTGCTACCTGCTGCAGGGCGGGCAGGGCCAGCAGCCCTTCGCTGCGCGGGTCATCCGGGCAGCTTGCTGTGATGCCGATAGCGGCAAACGCATCTGCGCTGGCCTGACCCACCGCAAAGTACTCAATATGTGGCCAGGTCTGACCAGTTTGCAACAGAAAATCGTGTGCAAAATGAACGGCATGGATGCTGACCGCGATAACGATATCGGCGCTGTGCAACAGGTTGGGCAAGCGGGGGAGTTCACTGCCCGCCACGGTTTCCAGCAGCGGGCAGCAGAGTGGTGCATGACCGTGCTGGCGCAGCAACTGCACCAGCTCGGCGGCTTGGGCGGCCGGACGCACCACCAGCGGTGTCATGCGCGGTAGACCTCGGCCAGGATCTCGTCGGCACCGGCGGCCAGCAGACGCTGGGCCAGTTGCTCGCCGAGCGCCTCACCATCGGCCAGCGGGCCGCGGATCTCGTCACGGATAACCTGACTGCCATCCGGGCTACCCACCAGACCGCGCAGCCAGATCTGCTCGCCGTCGACCAGTGCGTAGGCACCGATGGGGACCTGACATCCCCCTTGCAGGGCGCGGTTCATGGCGCGCTCGGTCAGCACCCGGGCGCGGGTCTCGGCGTGCTCCAACGGCGCCAGCAGAGCGTGCAGCTCAACGTCGTCGAGGCGGCATTCGATGCCGACAGCCCCCTGACCGTTGGCGGGCAGACTCTGCTCCGGCTCGATCAAGGCGGTAATGCGGTGCGCCATCTCCAGTCGTTTCAGACCGGCGGCGGCGAGGATGATGGCGTCGTACTCACCGGCATCCAGCTTGGCGAGGCGGGTGTTGACGTTGCCACGCAGGTCGCGGATCACCAGATCCGGGCGCGCAGCGCGCAGCTGGCACTGGCGGCGCAGGCTGGAGGTGCCGACCACGGCCCCTTGCGGCAGTTCGGCAATGGCTGTGAAACTATTGGAGACGAAGGCGTCGCGGGGATCTTCCCGCTCGCAGATGGTGTGCAGACCGAGCCCCTCGGGGAACTCTACCGGAACGTCTTTCATGGAGTGAACGGCGATATCGGCCCGTCCTTCCAGCATGGCGGTCTCCAGCTCCTTGACGAACAACCCCTTGCCACCGACCTTGGCCAGCGGGGTATCGAGGATCTTGTCACCCTGAGTGCTCATGGGCACCAGTTCGACCTGCAACTGCGGGTGCAGGGCTTCGAGCCGGTCTTTGACAAAGTTGGCCTGCCACAGGGCCAGCGGGCTCTTGCGAGTGGCAATTTTCAGGGTTCGGGCTGCCATATCAATCAGTTGTTTCATTTTTAGAAGGAAATCGATATTACCACCCTTTGCCCGGGCTTTCATGGCGGAGCCGGCAAAAGCGGGGCCAAGCTCAAAAATGCATGCTGAAAATGATTTTCATTAAGCAAGCGGCCTTGATTAATTCATTGAATGCATTGGAATTTAATGATTTCCCCTGATACTTGATGTGGTCATACCAGAAATAATCTGACGTTTAGCTGAAGGCTTGTTTACCACCGCTGTTTGCATTGTTAACATGATCACACTTTTTTGACGTATCCCTCTTTTGGTGCGTCATTTTCACTTAGGTGATAGGCAGGGCATTGCAGGAACACATCGATACGCTGGTTGCGCGTTATGACGACATTACCCGTCTCAAGACGCAACGAGCGTTAGGTCTCATGAGTCGCTACGGGCAGCAGGTATTCCAACTGCTGCCCGTCATGCTGCACTTCAATCACCCCCTGCTCCCCGGTTATGTCTCCGGTGATGTTCCTCATGGCATCTGGAGCTTCAGCGCCAGCGCCGAGCAGCAAGCCTTTATCGATGACCTCTGTCGCAACGCCAACTGTCAGAGCGGCCTGGCAACCCATGATCGAGCCATTCAGGGGCTCTACTCCATGGGCAGCACCTCCTCCATCGGCCAGTGCTGTCACTCCGATCTCGATATCTGGGTTTGCCACGTGGCTGGCTTGTCGCAGGAGCGGCTCGCCCTGCTGGAGCAGAAGTGCCGGTTGCTCTCCAAGTGGGCGGAGCAGCGCGGGGTCGACCTCAACTTCTTCCTGATCCCCGAAGACAAGTTCCGCCAGACCAACGATGCCGAGATGCAGGGAGAGAGCTGTGGCAGCGCCCAGCACCTGCTGCTGCTTGACGAGTTCTACCGCAGCGCCATGCGCATCGCCGGTAAGCGACTCATCTGGTATCTGGTTCCTGTCGAGTGTGATGATCACTACGACGACTATGTGAACGGGTTGTTCGAGAGTGGCAAGCTCAGGCAGGATGACTGGCTCGATCTCGGCAGTTTTGACCGGATTCCGGCGGAGGAGTATTTCGGCTCTGCCCTGTGGCAGCTCTACAAGGGGATCGATTCCCCCTATAAGGCGGTGCTCAAGTCGGTGCTGATGGAGGCTTATTCCCACGAGTACCCCAACACCCGGTTGCTATCGATGATCAGCCGCGACTGGTTTCAGCACAACGAGGGGATGCACTACCGGCTCGACAACTATTGTCTGATGCTGGACAAGGTGACCAATTACCTCAAGTCCATCGGCGACATGGCGCGACTCGATCTGGTGCGCCGCTGCTTCTACCTCAAGGTGTGCGATGGCCTCAGTCATCCCAAGGATGATCACTCTCCCGAGTGGCGCCGCGAGCAGATGAGCCAACTGGTCTCCTACTGGGGTTGGAGCCAGGATAAACTGTACCACCTCGATCATCGCCACGAGTGGAAGGTCGAGGAGGTGAAGATCGCCCATGCCGAGTTGCTGGAGGCCCTGATGCAGAGCTACCGCAACCTGATCCAGTTCGCCCGTCGCAACAACATCAGCGAGTCGATCAACCCGGAAGATATCGGCATCCTGTCGCGTAAACTATACGCCGCGTTCGAGAGCCTGCCGGGCAAGGTGCAGCGGGTGAACCTCAAGATCGCGCCGGATCTGAGCGAGCCCGACCTTAGCTTCGTGCAGGTGCCCCACGGTCGCCTCAACCGCGCCGGCTGGTATCTCTACAAACATTCGCTGGAGCCGGTGGACATCATTGGTCGCGCGCCGCTCGAGTTCAACGGCTACATCAGCAAGCTGGTCTCCTGGGCCTACTTCAACGATCTGCTGACCCCCCAGTCGCGGGTGCACCTGTTCAATCAGGGCTCGGATCTGCACATCGACAATCTGCACCAGTTCTGCCGCGATCTCTCCGGCTGCTTCCCCGAGAAGTACCCGCTGGCCACCAACCTGGCGCTCAGTCGGCCGTGCGAGATCCGTCAGCTCTCCATCTTCCTCAACCTGGAGATGGACCCGACCAGCCACTGGGTCGGTCAGGTGATCGAATTTGACGCCAATACAGTGGATGTCTTCTCGTTCGGTCGCAATCAGGAGTGTCTGGTCGGTTCGGTGGATCTGGTCTATCGCAACTCCTGGAGCGAGATCCGTACTCTGCACTTCCAGGGGGATGAAGCTGTGGTCGATGCCCTCACCACCATCCTCGGCAAGATGCATCAGGATGCCGCCGCCCCCGAGATGATCGAGGTGTTCTGCTATAGCCAGCACTTCCGATCTCTGGTGCGCTCCCGTTTCCAGAAGCTGGTGGCGGAGTGTATCGATCTGCGCCTTGCCCGCGACAAGCAGCAGCTGGTCAAGACCATGGCCCTTGGCCGCGAGAAGTACGGCATCTTCTTCGAGCGGCGCGGGGTGTCGGTGAAGAAGCTGGAGAACGCCATCGATTTTTACCGTCACATCTCCCACAACAAGCTGGATCACCTGCCGCTGCGGCTCGACAAGACCCACAGCCAGCATCTGCCGAGCATCGTTGATGCCTACGCCAGCGAAGGGTTGGTGCAGTTCTTCTTCGATACCCGGGATGCGGGCACCAACATCTACATCCTCGATGAGGCGAACCGGGTGGAGATCTACCAGCACTTTGCCGGCAACAAGGATGAGCTGGTGGCGGGGGTCAACCGCTTCTACACCTCCAACCACGAGCGGTTCAGCGATGATGGTCAGTTCATCAACTTCAACCTGCCCCAGTACTACGAGATAGTGCAGCAGGGGAGCGAGCTGGCAGTGATCCCCTATCGCAGCCAGGGAGCTCCGCGTGAGCAGGTGTCACCCACTCGTGATGTCGGGTGACCCGCGAGGGTAAGTCGCCATAAAAACGGCCTGCAGATGCAGGCCGTTTGCTTTTGCGGTTGCTCAGGCGCCGAGGCGGGCCAGCAGCCAGCTGCGAATGTCGCCGAGCTGCGGACGGCAGATCTCGTGACGCATCGGGTACTCGTGCCACTCGGGGTCGAGCCCGGCGCTTTCCAGCCGGTTCTTGGCATCCCAACCGAGCGACAGGCTCACCACATCGTCGTAGATGCCGTGCATGTAGCAGATGGGCAGGGTGCGAGCAGCCTCGCTCATCTCGCCGAGCAGCTTGTCGGGGGCTGCCAGATAGGTGGACATGCAGAGCAGGCCCGCCAGCGTTGTCTGATAGCGCAGCGCGGTGAAGGAGGCAATCACCCCGCCCTGAGAGAAGCCCGCCAGCACGATGCGCTCGGGGGCAAACCCGTCGGCCACCAGCTGATCGAGCAATGCGGCAATCTGGTTGGCTGATTCACGGACATGGGACTCCACGGCCCGCTCGGCGGGATCCTCGAAGCTCCTGATGTCGTACCAGCCGCGCATCTTGTAGCCCATGTTGATGGTGATGGGGCGCTCGGGGGCATCCGGCAGCAGGTGACGCACCGGTAGCTCGGCGGGCAGATCCAGCGCGTCCACCAGCGGGGCGAGACCGGCGCCGGAATCACCCAGCCCGTGTAGCCAGATCACCGCATGACGGGCGCCCTGCGGGTGCAGGTCAATCATGGGAACACCACCTCTTCGCCCGCCTGGGCGGAGCAGGATTGGCTCAGCAGCGCCTTGAGCTCGTGGCCGAAGCGGTTGTCGATCCAGGTGTCACCCTGCAGTTCGAAGTGGAAGCCGTTCTCGCGGGTGGCGACCCAAATCTGGTGCAGTGGCTCCTGCTTGTTGATGATGACCTTGGTCTTGTTCTCGAAAGAGAGGGTCAATACGCCGCCGCTGCGTTCGCAGTCGATATCCGGATACCCCTCGTCGAGGGTGTCTTCCACATATTGGAAAAAGGCGTCGGTCAGGGCGTGATACTCGTGATCCTTCATCGGTTTATCCTGTTGCTTTTAACAATGTGAGTGCGATTATAGAGGGCCAAAAATTTTTTCGCAGCGAACCATTATGATCACCCAGTTCACCAAGTGTCTGCTTGCCACTCTTCTGTCCCTCGGGTTGGCCGCGTGCGGTCTGAAGGGGCCGCTCTATATGCCGCCCCCCGAGCAGCCACAGAGCCAGAGTACACCGCAAGCAGCACCGCCTGCGACCTCCGAGGCTGCCACCGAGGCCGCGCCGCACTAATGCCGCACCCATTCTAGGAAGGAACCGCCCCCTTGGATCACTTTAACTACGACGCCGACGGCCAGCTTCAGGCCGAGCAAACCTCGCTGCAACAGCTTGCCGAGCAGTACGGTACCCCGCTTTACGTCTACTCCCGTGCGACCCTCGAGCGCCACTGGCACGCCTTCGACAAGGCCGCTGGCGATATTCCCCATCTGATCTGCTATGCGGTGAAGGCCAACTCCAACCTGGCGCTGCTCAACCTGCTGGCCCGACTGGGCTCGGGGTTTGACATCGTCTCCGGTGGCGAGCTGTCGCGGGTACTGGCGGCGGGGGGGGATCCGGCCAAGGTGGTCTTCTCCGGGGTGGCCAAGAGCGAGGCCGAGATGCGCCTCGCGCTGGAAAAAGAGATCCTCTGTTTCAATCTGGAGTCGGAAGCAGAGCTGGAGCGCCTCAATCGGGTGGCGGGCAGCATGGGCAAGAAGGCTCGCGTCTCGGTTCGGGTCAATCCGGATATCGATGCCGGTACTCACCCCTATATCTCCACTGGCCTCAAGCAGAACAAGTTCGGCATTCCCATCGAGCTGGCGCCAGCCATCTATCGCAAGGCGGCCGCGATGGCGAACATCGAGATCGTCGGGGTGGATTGCCATATCGGCTCGCAACTCACTGAATTGAATCCCTTTATGGAAGCGGCTGACAAGCTGCTGCGGCTGATCGACGGTCTGGCTGCAGAAGGCATTCATATCCATCATCTGGACGTGGGGGGCGGCCTTGGGGTCAACTACGGTTCCGAGCAGCCACCCCATCCGACCGAGTATGCCGAAGCGCTGAAGCAGAAGCTGGCGGGCCGGGATCTGACCCTGCTGTTCGAGCCGGGCCGTGCCATCGTCGCCAATGCCGGCGTGCTGCTGACCCGGGTCGAGTACCTGAAACCGGGCGAAACCCGCAACTTTGCGCTGATCGATGCCGGCATGAACGACATGCTGCGCCCCTCGCTCTACGGCGCCTGGATGAACATCATCGAGGTGGATAGCCGCGCCGGTCATGCTCCCGCGCTCTATGACGTGGTGGGCCCGGTGTGCGAGACCGGCGACTTCCTCGGCAAGGAGCGCACCCTGGCCATTGCCGAAGGCTCCCTGCTGGTGGTGCGTTCGGCCGGAGCCTACGGCTTTACCATGTCATCCAACTACAACACCCGTCCGCGCGCAGCCGAAGTGCTGGTGGATGGTGCCGAAGCACATCTGATCCGCGAGCGTGAGCAGTTGGCCGATCTCTGGCGTGGTGAGCACCTGCTGCCCTGATGGCGCAGGCTGGGACAATGATTTCATAACGGTTGACGGTGAGTTTTTACAGCCCTAACAGCACAGGAATGCACGATGTTGACAGATTGTTCCAGGATGCATGGGGCTTTGGACAACGACTTCATGGCGTTTAGCGACCCTTGGTTCGGTGAATTTTTACAGCCCTAACAGCACAGGAATGCACGATGTTGATAGATTTTTCCAAGATGCATGGCTTGGGCAACGACTTCATGGTGGTGGATGGCGTCACCCAGAAGGTATTTTTCAGCAATGACGTCATCAAGAAGCTGGCAGATCGCCACTTCGGGATCGGCTTTGACCAGCTGCTGCTGGTGGAGCCGCCCTATGACCCTGAACTCGACTTTCACTATCGCATTTTCAATGCCGATGGCAGCGAGGTGGAGCAGTGCGGCAACGGCGCCCGCTGTTTTGCCCGTTTCGTGCGTCTCAAGGGGCTGATCAACCGGGATCGCATCGCGGTCAGTACCGCCCGGGGTCGCATCGTGTTGCAGCTGGAGGGGGAGAATCAGGTCACGGTCAACATGGGTGTTCCCCAGTTTGAGCCGGGCAAGATCCCGTTCCGGGCCCAGAAGGCAGAGAAAACCTATCTGTTGCGGGCGCAGGAGCATACCGTGATGTGTGGCGTGGTCTCCATGGGTAATCCCCACTGCGTCATCGAGGTGCCTTCGGTCGCCGATGCGCCCGTCGAGACGCTCGGTGCCATCATGGAGCGCCACGAGCGTTTCCCTGAGCGGGTCAACGTCGGCTTCATGGAGATGGTCAACGCCACCGAGATCAAGCTGCGTGTATTCGAAAGGGGCTGTGGCGAGACCCTGGCCTGTGGCACCGGTGCCTGTGCGGCGGCGGTGATTGGCATCAGTCAGGGCAAGCTCAAGGAGCGGGTCACCGTCAGTCTGCCGGGCGGCAAGCTGACCATCGCCTGGAAGGGGCCGGGCCAGCCGGTCTATATGACAGGTCCCGCCGAGCATGTGTTTGACGGCCAGATAGAGGTTTAGCCGATAAAGGTTCAGGTACGGGGGGCGTTGGCCCCCTTTGCCCATGATGTCGGGGCAGCGAGCCCCATTTCTCTGATGGATCAACCAATTTATGAGCGAACTCAAACGGCAGGAGCAATCGGTGGATGAAGCCACTGTGCTGGAGTACCTGGCCCGTTATCCCGAGTTTTTCCAACGCCATGCCGCCGTGCTGGACCGGATCCGCATTCCCCATGAACGCAAAGGGTCGGTCTCGCTGGTCGAGCGCCAGCTGGAGCGTCAGCGCGAGCGGATCGAACAGCTGGAGCAGGAGATCACCGAATTGATGGGGATCGCCAGCGAAAACGAGCGGATCTTCCGGGTCTATGCCGATCTCTACGGCGAGCTGTACGGCTGCCAGACCCTGTTCGAGGTAAGTGCCGTGATGGGCAAGGCCTTTGTCCAGCGGCTGCGCCTGACCGGGCTGCGGCTCTGGCTCAATCCCAAGAAGTTTGCCCTGAGCGGGCCCGAGCAGCGCTTTCTGGCGCAGGGCAAGCAGCTCGAATCCCTGCTGGGTCAGCGTCTGCCGGGGCAGGATTACTACTTTGGCCGCCTGAGCCAGAGCGAGAAGCAGGCACTGTTTGGCCATGATGTGCTGGTCAACTCGGTGGCTCTGATGCGGCTCGGTGATCTCGGTGTGCTGGCCTTCGCCAGCTCGGATCCGGGCCACTTTACTCCCCATAACGACACCCTGCTGCTGGGCCAACTGGGGCGCCTGCTGCAACTGCGTCTGCCCGAGTTGACTCATGGCTAGAACACCCGCCAAAGCTCCCGTCGTCGCACCGCCACTGCCTGCGGTACTGGCGGACGAACTGGCGGCCTTTATCGAATACCTGAGGGTCGAGCGTCAGCTCAGCCCTCATACTCGCAATAACTATCAAGCCCATCTGGAGGCGATGACCGCCGAGCTGGTGGCCCTCGGGCTCACTGACTGGGGTCGGCTTGAGGCGAGTCAGGTGCGCACTCTGGTGACCCGGATGCACAAGGCGGGCCTTGCTCCTCGTTCCCTTTCCACCAAGGTCTCTGCCCTGCGCAGCTTTTGCGACTGGCAGGTGCGGCAGGGTCGGCTGACCGCCAATCCGGCCCGTGGCATCGTCACCCCCAAACAGGGGCGGCCGCTGCCGAAAAACCTCGATGTGGACGAGATGCACCAGTTGCTCAACATCACCGACGAGCAGGATCCGCTGGCGGTGCGGGATCGCGCCATCATGGAGCTGATGTACTCTTCAGGGCTGCGTCTGGCCGAGCTGGTGGGGATCAATCTGGTGGATCTGAAGCTCGACGACCGCCAGCTCAAGGTGACCGGCAAGGGCTCGCGGGAGCGGGTGCTGCCCATCGGCCGGATGGCGGTCGAGTGGCTGCAGAAGTGGCTCAAGGTGCGCCCGCTGCTGGCTGGGGATGAGAGCGAGGCGCTGTTTGTCTCCAGTCGCAAGCAGCGGCTGTCGGCCCGCTCGGTGCAGGCCCGCCTTGATGGCTGGGGCAACAAGCAGGCGCTCAACGCCCACGTCCATCCCCACAAGCTGCGCCACAGCTTCGCCACCCATATGCTGGAGTCTTCCGGCGATCTGCGGGCGGTGCAGGAGCTGCTGGGACATGCCGACCTATCCACCACCCAGATCTATACCCACCTCGACTTCCAGCATCTGGCCAAGGTTTACGACAGCGCCCACCCCAGGGCCAAGCGTGACCCGGATGCGCAGGATGATGAATAACGGGCCCTGAGCCCCGTTGCAGAGGAGAGTCCATGCACTTCTATCGCCGCTGGCAGCCGGTTGCTGCCATCTCGTTTGACCTCGATGACACCCTCTATGACAACGGCCCCGCCATCGTGCGCGCCGAGCAGTGGATGCTGAGCCATCTGCGCAGCGAATATCTGGCGACAGCCATGCTCGACAAGCCACGCTGGCTGGATCTCAAACGCGCGGTGCTGATGGCCAGGCCCGAGCTGCGCCACGATGTCAGTCTGGCGCGCCAGCAGACCATCCGCGCCGCCATGGTCGAGGGGGGGATGGCCGACCAGCAGGCCAGCCGCGAGGCGGAGCAGGTCTTTGCTGCGTTTCTGGCAGAGCGCTCGAAGATAGAGGTGAGCGAGTCCACTCATCAGCTGCTGGCCAGACTGGCTGAACGCTATCCGCTGGTGGTGATCACCAACGGCAATCTGGATCTGGCGCAGGCAGGGCTGGATTGCTACTTCACGCTGGTCTGCAAGGCGGGGGCGGGCGCCAGAATGAAACCGGCACCGGATATGTTTGAGCAGACCCGCAGCACCCTCAAGTTGCCAGCGGGGCGGATCCTCCATGTGGGGGATCATCCCGAGACCGATGTGCTGGGAGCTCGCCTCCACGGTTTTCGCGCCGCCTGGCTCAACGAGCGGCAGCAACCGTGGCAACAGCTGCAACTGTTGCCGGACGTGGAGCTGACGGCACTGGAGGAGCTGGCTGAGCTGATCCTCTGATGGCGCTGGCGGGTGCCCGGCTCAGGCGGTAATGGCTGTCAGCGAATAGCGATATATGGCAAGGGGTTACGCCCGCTATTTGCGACAAACCAACCCGAGCAGGGTGTAGCGATCGCGCTGGTTGACGCGGCAGTAACTGATGCCGACGGGCAGCGCCTGCTGCAGGGTGATGGCGCTGTTCTGATAGCGGCAGACCAGATAGAGGGGGCGCAGGCTGCTATCGAGCTGGCTCCAGTAGTGGATCTCGTCGCTGTCGCCGTTATCCGGTTTGAGCTGGACCCGCTCATCGGGATTTCCGTCAAACAGGGAGAGACGATCCAGCCGATGGGTGAGGCGCTCGCCAGGTTTGCCGTTGTCGTTGCGGGTCACGGCCTGCCAGCCCTGCTGCGGGGTCAGCAGCTGCTGGCGAGCCTCGATGGTGGCAGGACAATCAAATTGCAGGCTGGCGGCAAGGGCCAGGGTTGTCAGTAACATGGCTGCTGTTTTCTCTTCACGTCCTCAACAAGATGCCATGCTACGTCATCTGCCCCCGAACAGCTTCATCAGTTTATCAAGCAGATCAAGCTGTTGTGGTGGCCGTTTCATTGACTCTGCCTCTCGTTCCAGCAGTGCCTGTTGCTCCTGCTGACGGTCACTCAGTACTCGATAGAGGGGCTCGACCAGTGACTCGCGCTGGGCGACCAGCTCCTGGAACATGCTCTGATTGATGCGATAGGTTTCGACGGTGGCCACCGCCCGCACGGTGAAGGTACTGGGTTCGCCGGTGAGCAGGCTCAGTTCCCCGAAGAAGTCACCTGCGCCGAGAGTGCCCAGTTTCAACTCTTTCCCTTCCAGATTAATCAGCATCTCGGCTTCACCTTTGACCAGTACGAACAGCCAGCTGGAGACCTCACCCTGCTCCAGCATGATGTCACCGCTGACAAAGGGGGCAAACTTCACCTGGTCCGCCAGTCTGATCAGCTCATCCTCCTGCAACATGGCAAACAGCGGCAGCTTGCGCAGGGTATCGGTTCGTTCGGCGGTGTGGCGCTTGTGGCGGGCATCCAGGTGTTGCTTCTCCTTGGCCATAAAGACATTGAAGATCGGTGGGGTAAGACGGCGATCGTTGCGACGCAGGGCGGCATCGATCAGGCTGCGTACCATGGAGTCGGTCGGATCGTCGCGAGCCAGATCGGTCAGCCAGTAGCGCACCGCATAACGGGCAATCCCCCCCTCGACATTCATCAGCAGGCAATCCGGTTGCGGATGCTTGGCGACGCAGGGGAGCTTGGTCTCTCGCAGGGATTTCTCGATCAGGGCGATGATCTGGGTCGGCAGGGTATCCAGGGTCAGATCGAACCAGACCCAGCGTCGCCACTGCAGCGGCTCGCCACGGCGACGCCCGAGCACGGTGAAGCGCTGTTTGAGCAGATGACTGTTGGGGATGACCACAGTTTCCCAGTTGCGGGTCTCGATGGTGGTGGCACGCCAGTTGATCTCCACTACCCGGCCCTGGGTGGTGTCCACTTGCAGCCAGTCCCCGATGGCGATGGAGTTGTCGAGCTGAATGGAGACCCCGGCCAGCAGATTGCCCAAAGTATCCTGCATGGCGAAGGCGATGACCGCGGTGATCACCGCCGAGGTGGTGACTATCTCCCCGAGCGCCATGCCGGAGGCGTAGAGGCGAAACAGACCCCAGCCGATATAGCCGATGGTGATGACGATGTCGGCGATGATCCGCGGGATGCGGATCTGGCAGAGGGGCAGAAGAAATTCGAACAGCAGTATCCCCCACACTTTTACCAATATCAGGCCGGCCAGCAGGGTGGAGATCTCGATCAGCAATTGATGGGGCAGAGGTAGTTTGAACCAGCCCCCTTCCAACTGGATCAGCAGGATCACGACAGTGCTTATCATCACGAAGCTGAGCTCGGAGAGCAGCTCTCGTCGTTGCCCGGGGCGGCGCCAGAAGTGAAGCAGCATCAGAGAGAGGGTGAGCAGGGTCCAGAACGGGTGTTCGCGGATCCATATCAGTGTGGGTAGCGCAGTGAGGTTGTCGCTGAACATGGCGGCCCCTTGTGATGGTTTTATTTCCAGCATAGCCGTTCCGGCACGGGGAAATGGTGCGTTGGGGCTGCAATTTATTTATCCTGTGCAGAACCGGGCAAAGGAGTGCGATTAAGTGAAATTTTCAAAGAAAATCATCTGTTTGATGGTTATGTTGCCATTGGCGGGCTGCGATCTGCTGGTCGACAAGTACCGGGTCGAATTCCGGGATGGGTCCTGGCGCGAGATCGTCATCACCCCCTTCTCCAGTGAGGCGCACTGGCGCGAGGGGTGTGCCACCGGTGAGGTGCTGAGCGATATGAAGGTACCCATCAAACGGGGTGACAAGATCAATGGCCGGGAGCAGTTGCTGATCGGAGGCGAGAAGTTCGAACTGGATGACAACAACCTCTACCGCAGCAACGGCATGGTGTTTGGTCACTCGCCTGACCATATCCAGCGTGGACTGAAGGGGATGGATATCTGCCGTACCCTGCGCCCCGAGCGGGGCGGATTACCCAAGCTCAAGGCGCGAGGATTTGGTGAATAAGCGTTAATGGCTATCTCTCTGACGGCGTCGGCAGGCGTCACCAAAGGCCTGGAAGATCTTGATGGAGTGAGGATTTTCGCTGGCTTTCCACTCCGGGTGCCACTGTACTGCCAGCAGGAAAGGGGAGAGGGTCGGGGCATGGATGGCCTCGACCAGCCCATCTTCGGCATGTGCCAGCGGCTCCAGGCCAGCACCAAGACGGTTTAGCCCCTGTCCATGCAGGGAGTTGACCGGTATCTGTTCAGCCCCCATCAGTTCGGCAAACCAGCTGCCTGGCAGCAGCTCAATCTGATGGCTTGGCCCATACTGTTCGTCGACCGGGTCGTCGGCATCTTCCCGATGATCGTCATAACCCGGTTCGGTGTAGACCTTCTGGTGGATATCGCCGCCCAGTGCCACGTTGATCTCCTGCATGCCGCGACAGATCCCGAGGATCGGCAAGCCACGGGCGAGCGCTCCCTTGATGAGGGGCAGATCGAACAGGTCGCGATCCCTGTCCTGCTGTTTCTCCGGGGTGAGGTTCTCCTGCCCGTAAAGCGCCGGATCGATGTTGGAGCCGGCGCCGCTCAGATAGATGCCGTCAGCCAGATCCAGATATTGCTCCAGATCGGCGGTGCCGCAGCAGGTGGGTACCAGCAGCGGGACGCAGCCGCTGATCTCTACCAGCGGCATGATGTATTTGTGGGTCATTACCTGATAGGCGTGGCCGTTACGGGGCTGGGCCCCCATGGTCATCAGCACGACGGGTTTACGGCTGGTGGCGAGTACGGAATTTGGCATAGGACACCCTGATTATCCCTGGCGTTAAAGTCTCATCCTGCACCTTGGGCAGACCCTTGCACATCGGCTGGGCAAGGGCATGCCTCAAGGCATGGTCATGGGATCCCGCGTCGTACCGGGTGGCAGAATCGTCAGTCATCTTGGGCAGCGACAGCCTGGATCCTCTCCCCAGTCTGCCAAGGCCGTTCAATATGTCAAACAAAATGATGCTGAATTGTTAACGATTTTGTTTGTGATGATTCTTGAGTGGCGATTTTACTGGAGAAACTGGATAGAGATGTACAGCAGGAGCACCATGGTGGTGGATATATTAAACGCGCAGGGTGGTGGAGGTGGGAAGGCGTAAATGCATCAAGATAAACACGCCTCCGCGAGGGGAGGCGTGCTTCGGGGATCACAACAGGTCTTCGATCTCGCCGCGCAGATACTGGTACATCTCGCGATAGGCAACCGGCGGCTTGTTTAGCTCCCGCTCCTTGTTGGCGTTGCGGATCAGCTGGCGCAGCTTCTGGCGATCCAGTTCGTGGAACTGGGACATCAGCTCGTTGAGGGCGCTGTCACCTTCGGTGATCAGGCGTTCGCGCCACTGCTCCAGGCGGTGCAGACGGGCATTCACGGTGGAGTGACGGTTCTTGATGATGGAGAGCGCTTCGGCAATCGGCTCGATATCGCGGCTGCGCATCAGGCGGCCGATGAACTGCAGATGGCGACGGAAGGACTCATCCTTCTTCGGCTTGAGCTTGCGACCCAGCTCGACAGCTTCTGCAAGCTCTTCATCCAACGGGATTTTTTCCAGCTCGCTGTGGCTGAGGGAGACGATCTCTTCCCCCATTTTCTGCAATGCTTCGGCATCGCGCTTGAGCTGGCTCTTACTGGGGCCCCAGTCTTCGAACTCGTTGTCGTCTTGATATTGACTCATCGGTCTCTTGATTCCTGTCATTCACGTTTGGTGGATATGTTACCAGCTTCTCCCGCTGGGCGCAGGGGTCTGATATGCTTACCCCCCTTTCCTTCTTTCATACAGATGTGAGTTATGGATCAGCAAGACCAAATCCGCCAGGATCAAGCCCATCTCGAGGCCGTGGTTGCCGAAGCCCTGGAGATAGCCAAAGGACTGGGCGCCTCGCTGGCCGAAGTCTCCATCAGCAAGCAGACCGGGTTGTCGGTGAACACCCGGGGTTGTGAACTGGAAAGCATTGAATTCAATAAGGATGGCGCCCTCGGCATCGCCGTCTATCGCGATGGTTGCAAGGGCTCTTCTTCGACCACCGATCTGAGCAAACCCGCCATTCGTGCCGCAGTTGAAGCGGCCATCGAGATTGCCCGCCACACCTCGGCCGATGATTGCGCCGGTCTGGCGGACGCCGAGCTGCTGGCCTGGGATGCCCCCGATCTGCAACTGTGTCACCAAATCGAGCTGGATCCCCGGCGCGGCATCGAGCTGGCCATCGAGTGCGAGCGGCTGGCGCTTGGTCGCGATGCCCGCATCAAGCACTCCGACGGTGCCGGTTTCTCCAGCCATCTCGGCATCAAGGTCTATGGCAACAGCCACGGCTTCGTCAAAGGCTACGCGGCGTCGCGCAACTCCCTGAGCTGTGTGCTGATCGGCGAGCAGGATGGCGACATGCAGCGTGATTACGGCTACTCCTCCAGCCGTACTCTCGACGGGCTCTGGAGCCCGCAGCGCATTGCGGACGAAGCCGTTGAGCGTACCGTCTCCCGCCTCGGCGCCCGCAAGATCTCCACCCGCCATGCGCCTGTGCTGTTCCACCCGGACACTGCCTCCGGCCTGTGGGGCCATTTGGTGATGGCCATCAGCGGGGGCAACCTCTATCGCAAGTCGAGCTTCCTGCTCGACAAATTGGGCAAGCAGATCCTGCCCGAGTGGCTCACCATTCAGGAGTTCCCCCACCTGCTGGGCGGGCTCGCCAGTACCCCGTTTGATGGGGAAGGGGTGCGTACCCGCGATATGGATATCATCCGTAACGGCGAGCTGATGAGCTGGCTGCTCACCTCCTACTCTGCGCGCAAGCTGGGGTTGACCACCACGGGGCATGCTGGAGGTATCCACAACTGGCAGGTTTCCAATACCGGCCAGGATTTTCAAGGCATGCTCAAAGAGATGGGCACCGGCCTGCTGGTGACCGAGCTGATGGGACAGGGGGTCAATATCGTCAATGGCGACTACTCCCGCGGCGCCGCCGGTTTCTGGGTCGAGAATGGCGAGATAGCCTATCCGGTCGAGGAGATCACCATCGCCGGCAATCTGGCCGAGATGTTCAGCCACATCGTGGCGGTGGGCCGTGACGAGGATGAGCGCTCCAGTCTCAAGACCGGCTCGGTGCTGGTAGAGAATATGAAGCTGGCGGGTCACTGATCGCCGCTGCAGCGAGATCGATATCCATAAAAAGAGGGCCGCAATCGTGGCCCTCTGTCTTATTTGCCTGGCGGATTAACCGGCCTTGACGCTGCGGCGACGCTGCAGCCAGACGATCACCCCGAACAGCAGGAAGCCCGGGATCCACATCCACTCCTTGGTCCAGCGCTCGGTCGGCGCCTTGACGGTGAGGATCTCCTGATCGAACTCCAGCCCCATGGTGGCGGCCGGGCTACCAAAGGCGACGTTGTCGATCAGCGTCTTGCCGTCCTGCTCATAGAGGCTGAGCCCCAGATTGGCCAGCCGCTCTTCGCCATTCGCCCCATCCGGTACGGCGACCAGCAGGGTGAACTTGCGTGGCTTGCCCACTGCATCTTCACCGAGGATCCGCAGCCGCAGGGTGCTCTCTGCTTCCACTTCACCCATGGTTTGGGCCAGCTGTGCAGGCGGGGTCTCGCGATAGGGGTCGTGCACCATGTCCATCCAGAAACCCGGGCGGAACAGGGTAAAGGCGACCAGCAACAGCAGCACGCTCTCGTACCAGCGGCTCTTCACCAGGAACCACCCCTGAGTGGCGGCGGCGAAGATCAGCATGGCGATGGTCGCCACGATGAAGATCAGCACGCCGTGGGCGAAGTCCACGTCGATCAGCAGCAGATCGGTGTTGAAGATAAACAGGAACGGCAGCGCTGCGGTACGCAGGCTGTAGTAGAAGGCGGTGATCCCGGTCTTGATGGGATCGCCCTTGGAGACAGCGGCTGCCGCGAAGGAGGCCAGCCCCACCGGTGGCGTCACATCCGCCATGATGCCGAAGTAGAAGACGAACAGGTGCACCGCGATCAGCGGCACGATCAGCCCGTTTTGCTGCCCCAGCGTCACCACCACCGGCGCCAGCAGGCTGGACACCACGATGTAGTTGGCAGTGGTCGGCAGCCCCATGCCGAGGATCAGGCTCAACAGGGCGGTGAGCAGCAGCATCAGCAGCAGGTTGCCCATGGAGAGGAACTCCACCAGATCCGCCAGCACCAGACCGACCCCGGTCTGGGAGACCGCACCCACGATAATCCCCGCGGTGGCGGTGGCAATGCCGATACCGATCATGTTGCGGGCACCGGCAACCAGCCCTTCCCGCAGATCCACCACGCCATCAGCGACCGTGCCGTAGTCGTGCTTGCCGTCCTTGCGCAGCCAGTTGAGCAGCGGGCGCTGGGTCAGCAGGATGATCACCAGCATCACGGTCCCCCAGAAGGCCGATAGCCCCGGCGAGAGGCGTTCCACCATCAGGCACCATACCAGTACTACCACCGGCAGCAGGAAGTGCAGGCCGGAGAGCAGCACGGCGCGGGTGTTGGGCAACTCGGTGAGCGGCTTGTCGGGATCTTCGGCAGGCAGTGGTTCATTGCTGGCGGCGATCTTCAACAGAGCCACATAGGTGGCAGCCAGCAGTACCGAGATCCCCGGCAGGGCGTAGTCACCCAGTGCAGGTTTGAGCCAGCCGAGGCCATAGTAGACCGCCAGTGACAGGCCGCTGATGAGGGCCGCGCCAAAGGCAAAACCGGTCAGGCGACGCAGCCAGGGTTTGGGTTGATGGTTGCCGATGGGCTGCATGCCCAGTTTCAGTGCCTCCAGATGGACGATGTAGAGCAGCGCTATGTAGGAGATGGCGGCAGGCAGGAATGCGTGCTTGATGATCTCCACATAGGGGATGCCCACGTATTCGACCATCAGGAAAGCCGCAGCCCCCATCACCGGCGGCATGATCTGGCCGTTGACCGAGGAGGCCACTTCCACCGCCCCCGCTTTCTCTGAACTGAAGCCCACCTTCTTCATCATCGGGATGGTGAAGGTGCCGGTGGTCACCACGTTGGCAATCGACGAGCCGGAAATCAGACCGGTGAGGCCGGAGGCGACCACTGCCGCCTTGGCCGGGCCGCCACGAAGGTGACCGAGCAGGCTGAAGGCGAGCTGGATAAAGTAGTGACCGGCACCGGCCCGCTCCAGCAGGGCGCCGAACAGCACGAACAGGAACACGAAGCTGGTGGAGACGCCAAGGGCGATGCCGAACACCCCTTCGGTAGTAATCCACTGGTGGTTGGCCAGCGCGGTAAAGCCTACTCCGCGGTGTGCCAGCAGGCCCGGCATCCAGGGGCCCGCCAGGCTGTAGACCAGAAAGACGATGGCGATGACCGCCAGTGCCGGCCCCAGGGCGCGGCGCGCCGCTTCCAGCAGCAGCGGAATGCCGATGCAGGCGGTCACCAGATCGGCGGTGGTGAGGGTGCCGGGACGCAGCGCCAGTGCTTCATACATCACAAACAGGTAAGACGCGGCGCCAGCAGCGATCAGGCCGAGGGCGATATCGCCGAGGGGAACCCGATCCCGCGGCGAGGAGCGAAATGCCGGGAACACCAGAAAAGCCAGCAACAGGGCAAAGGTGAGGTGAATGGAGCGGGTTTCGGTGTCATTGAGTACGCCAAACCCCACCATGAAGGGGAGTGGCGAGGCGATCCAGAGCTGGAACAGGGACCAGGCCAGCGCCAGTGCTGTGATGAGCCAGCCCATGATGCCCAGCGGCAGGCGAGCGCCCACATCTTGGGCGATCAGTTCCTCGGTAGAGAGTTGTTTATCTTGCATAGGGTTAACTTGTGCCAACGAGTACAACAAGAGCGACACCCGCCCCCGCAATCAGGCGGCAGACGGGTGTCGAAGAGAGTGACAAAGGCCCCGGGGCCTTTAATCAGAGCCAGCCGCGCTCTTTGTAGTAGCGGGCAGCCCCTTCATGCAGCGGTGCAGAGAGACCCACCTTGATCATGTCGGCCTCTTTCAGGTCGGCAAAGGCAGGGTGCAGGCGCTTGAAGCGATCTAGGTTGTCGAACACCGACTTGACCAGCTGATAGACCACTTCCGGATCGGTTTTGGCGCTGGTGGAGAGCACCGCTTTTCCACCGATGGAGGGGGTCGGCTTGTCGCTGCCCTTGTAGATGCCGCCCGGGATCTCGGCCTTGCTGTAGTAGCTCTTCTCGGCCAGCAGCTTGTCGATGTCGGCGCCGGTCACAGGTACCAGTACTGCATCTGTGGTGGTGGAGGCTTCCTGAATGGCGCCGTTCGGGTGACCGACGAAGTAGCTCATGGCGTCGATGTTGTTGTCACCGAGGGCGGAGGCCTGTTCGGCCGGCTTCAGCTCGGAGACCAGACCGAAGTCACCCTTCTTCCAGCCTTTGACCGCCATGATCTCTTCCATGGTGTCACGTTGGCCGGAGCCCGGGTTGCCGATGTTGACGCGCTTGCCTTTCAGGTCGTCGAAGCTGGCGATCTTGGCATCGCGGCGAGCCAGGATGGTGAACACCTCGCTCTGCAGGGAGAAGACGGCGCGCATATCGTCCATGGCCCCTTCGGCCTGGAACGGTGGCAGCCCCTTCATCGCCTTGAACTGGTGGTCGGATTGCATGATGCCGAAGTTGAATTCACCGCTGCGGATGCCGTTGACGTTGGCAACACCACCGCCACTGGCCGGGGCGTTGCACTTGATCTGGTGATCGGCGGCGCCGCGATTGAGGAAGCGGCAGATGGACTGGCCAGCGACATAGTAGACGCCGGTCTGACCGCCGGTGCCTATGGTCACGAAGCGCTCCTGCGCTTGTACCGGACCACCGAATGAGACACCGACCAGAGCCGCCGACAGGGCGCATGCCAAAGTTAATCCTTTCATTTTTTCTCCCTTTTCTTTGATTTTGTTTATCCGATCCCCGGATAAATTGATGGCAATCCCGTTCTGCGCCGGGCTTGCCCGCTCTTCTCGTTGCGCGAAAGCGGGGGAGTTGATCACCCCCTTTCCGGCAGTCACCCTCATCCTGTGGTGAGGCTACCGACCTCCTGTCGGTCGAAGATAAATTGGCCCCTGAGGGGCCAAATAAAAAGTTGCAAGCACTCCGATTAAGCACATTCACCCAACATAAATCAAACGAAATGGCAAAACAGCGGAGTTAAATCTTGAGAAACATGACCTCGATCATTCATTTTCTTGCCGAAGATTAATTTGATATGGAGGGAAATGGAAGAGGGAAAAACTACGAGAGGATTCTTATGCGGCCCTTGAATGACAAGGGCCGGAGTCATGAGAGATCAGTTGGCCGGGGTGGCCAGATCCAGGATAAAGGCGTATTCCAGCGCGATATCCTCGTAGGCTTTGAAGCGGCCCGACTTGCCACCGTGGCCGGCATCCATGTCGGTATTCAGTAACAACTTGTTATCATCCGTCTTCAGCTCACGCAGCTTGGCAACCCACTTGGCGGGCTCCCAATACTGCACTTGGGAGTCGTGCAGCCCGGTAGTGACCAGCAGGTTGGGGTAGGCTTGCGCCTTGACCTGATCGTAGGGGCTGTAGCTCTTCATGTAGTCGTAGTAGCGCTTCTGGTTCGGGTTGCCCCACTCGTCATACTCCCCGGTGGTGAGGGGGATCGACTCGTCCAGCATGGTGGTGACCACATCGACGAACGGCACCTGCGCCACCACGCCGCGATAGAGTTCGGGCGCCTGATTGATGACGGCCCCCATCAGCAGACCACCGGCGCTGCCGCCCATGGCGTAGACCTGATCCCTGGCACCGTAGCCTTGCTCCACCAGCGCCTTGGTGACATCGATGAAGTCATTGAATGTGTTCTGCTTTTTCAGCAACTTGCCATCTTCGTACCAGTGACGGCCCAGCTCTTCGCCACCCCGGATATGGGCGATGGCGTAGACGAAGCCTCTGTCCAGCAGGCTCAGGCGCGAGCTGCTGAAATCGGGATCCATACTGGCGCCGTAGGATCCATAGCCATAGACCAGCAGCGGATTCTTGGGCGCATCGGCCTGCTCTTTCTTGAACTTGTCCTTGCGATAGACCAGCGACACCGGCACCGATACACCGTCGCGGGCGGTCACCCAGAGCCGCTCGCTGGCGTACTGGTCGGCCTTGAAGCCGGCCACCGGCTGCTGCTTGAGCAGGGTGCGCTTGCCGCTCGCCATATCCAGCTCATAGGTGGAGGCGGGGGTGGTCATGGAGGAGTAGCCATAACGCAGGGCGCTGGTATCCGGCTCCGGGTTGTAGGCGAGCCAGGTGACATAGGCGGGATCATCGAAGGCGATCTCCTTCTCGTCACCGCTCTGCCAGTTGATCTGGCGCAGTCGGGTCAGCCCCTTGTTGCGCTCTTCCAGTACCAGCCAATCCTTGAACAGGGCGTAGCTCTCCAGCAGTACCTCCGGATTGGGGGCAATCACCGCCTTCCAGCGATCGACCGGGCTCTCCTTGGTCTCGTAGAGGCCGAAGTTCTTGCCATCCTTGTTGGAACGCACATAGAAGCGGCCGCGGTAGTGATCCAGGCTGTATTCGTGATCCACCTGACGGGGCAGGAACAGGCGGGGGGCGTGCTCCGGCTGGTTGGCATCGATCAGCCGCGCTTCGCCGGTGGTGGTGCTGGAGAGGGCGATAACGATGAAATCTTCCGAGGTGGTGGCGTAGAGGCTGATGTAGAAGGAGTCATCCTTCTCCTCGTAGACCAGCTTGTCCGTGGCCGGATCCGTCCCGAGCGTATGGCGATAGACCTGATAGGGAAGCAGGGTCTGCGGGTGCTTGCGCACATAGAAGACGGTCTTGTTGTCGTTGGCCCACACCAGATTGCCGGAGGTATTTTCCAGTTTGTCGGTGGCCCACTGGCCGCTCTCCAGATCGAGGAACTGGATTTGGTACTGACGACGGGAGAGGAAATCTTCCGCCACCGCCAGCCAGCGGTTGTTGCGGCTCACCTCAAGGGCGCCGAGGGCATAGAACTCGTGCCCTTCTGCCCGCTGGTTGCTGTCGAGCAACAGACTCGCCTGCTCTTCACCGAGCTTGGTGCGCGAGTAGATCCCGTACTCCTTGCCCGGCTCATAGCGGGTCTGGTAGCGGTAGCCATTCTTCACATAGGGTACCGACTCATCCTGCTGGGGGATGCGGGCGACCATCTCTTTGTAAAGCTGTTCGCGCAGGGGCTGGGTCGGCTTGAGCATGGCCTCGGTATAGGCGTTCTCGGCCTTGAGATAGTCCAACACCTCGGGCTTCTGCCGCTCGTCGTCACGCAGCCAGTAGTAGTTGTCGATGCGGGTATCCCCGTGTTTTTTCAGAGTGCGGGGATGTTTGGCGGCCACGGGCGGCTGGATTGGATGTTCGCTTGTCAGCATGGCGGGCTCTTCATTGGCATAAGTGGGGGGGAGAACTGTCAGAAAGGCTAGCAGCAGAACTCCTCGGGAAAAGGTAAACATGTCGCATCCTTGGCGCTGGAAAGGGTTGGTAGACCTGAGCATCGGCTCCATGAATTGGCGTTAAATCTGCCCCTTGTTGCCGGTGGTTGCAAGCAATCCCTTGTTATTGCAGGAAATGTAATCAAAAAAAGCCGCTATCTCGCGATAGCGGCCCTCTTTCTGGCCATGAGCGGCAAGAGTCCGCTCAGGTGTGCCTCACATGATATGGGAGTGCCGGTTCATGGCCAGTTGTCGTCAGCCGGGGTAGCTCGACCAGCGGTTGGTCGCGCCCTCGTTGCTGATACTCAGTACCTCATAGGGATGGCCCGGAATATCCATGCCCGGTGCACTCTGGGGCATGCCCGGAATGGTCAGGCCACGGATCGCCGGTTTTTCCCTGAGCAGCTTTTGTACATCGGCGGCCGGGACATGCCCCTCGATCACATAGCCATTTACGATACCGGTATGGCAAGAGGCCAGTTCCGGCGCGATACCGTATTGCTGCTTCACTGCGCCGAGCTGTTCGGTTTCGATAACGTCCAGTTCGAAGCCATTCTGCTCCATGTGCTCGTTCCAGCTTTGGCAGCAACCACAATATTTGGATTTGTAGACGGTCATCTTCTCGGCCGCGAGAGCCGAAAAGCTAACGGTACCGGCCAGCATGGCCAGTAACAGGGGTTTGTACATCACTCACCTCAGATTGAAAGAAAAGATGCCCGATACGGGATGCGTTTCAGATCTGGATGCGTGGGGGACGTTCGAGCCGCTCGCACGGGGCGTCCGGCATAAAGAGAGAGGGGGAGGCGAAGTCGGGGGTATCCGGTTCCAGCACGGCGACCGTCAGGCTGTCGCTGCCTACCAGCGTCATCGAGAGGGCGGTGGTAAAGCTGCCGCAGGGCATCGCTTTTTCCAGGGTGCGCTCGCTCTGGCTGCAGTGGGTAGTCAGGGTACAGAGGTCGGTTGCGGCCCGGCTGCCAAACGACATCAACACCAGCACCAGACTCCACAGGGGGAGCCAGCGACGGGCGTGAGCGAGTTGGCGACGGGTGAGAACCATGGAATGACTCGAAAATAACAAGGGGCACATGGTAACCCTGTGCCCCGGGGGAGGGTCAAGCCCTCCCCATGGTGTCAGTCAGCCAGGATTAAGGTTGCTGACGGGTCGCCGCCAGCACGATCTCGCGCACGCAGACGTTGGCAGGCTGGTTCCAGGCGTAGAGCACGGCATCGGCGATCACTTCTGGCGCAATGACGCCACCCATCTGATCTTTCCAGTCGTGGTAACCGGCCTTGATGCTCTCGTCAGTGGTATGGCTGAGCAGCTCGGTCTCGACCGCACCCGGGGCGATGGTCACCATCCGCACGCCGACATCGGCCACCTCTTCCCGGATGTTTTCGGTCAGGGCGTGCACGGCGAACTTGGTGGCACAGTAGGCAGCATGGTTCGGGAAGGTCTTGCGACCGGCGATGGAGCTGATGTTGATGATGGTGCCGCTGCGGCGCTCCTTCATGCCTGCCAGCACTGCGTGGACGCCGTTCAGCACCCCCATCACGTTGATGTTGAGCATCTGCTGCCATTCGGCGGGATTCTGCACATCGGCCTGACCAAGCAGCATGACACCGGCGTTGTTGACCATGCAGCCGACCGGGCCAAATTTGGCTTCTGCCTGCTGGACGGCGGCCTTCATGGCGGCGGTGTCGGTCACATCGACCCCGATGCAGAGGGTATCGGGCAGGTTCAGTGCCTGCATCGGCTCGACCCGGCGGGCCAGCAGCAGCAGCGGATGACCGGCGGCAGAGAAGGCACGGGCGATGGCGGCACCGATCCCGGCGGAGGCACCGGTGATCACGACGAGAGATTTGGACATGGGTCTTTCCTTCTGATTCAAGAGTCGGTTTGAGCAAACAGGTGGCTGGCCAGCACGGAACCCAATCACTATAGTCACTGCATCTATAAGTGATAAATATTGTTTTCCGCTGGTTATCATCTGAAAAAACTATGGTTGGTTTATGCTGGACTTGAGATTGCTGCGTTTCTTCATCGCCATTTATGAAGAGAAGAACATCACGGCGGCGGCCGAGCGTTGCCACGTCAGCCAGCCCTCCCTCTCGGCGGGACTGCGCCAGCTGGAAGAGGCGCTCGGTGACAGCCTGTTTGTCCGGGGCAAGAAGGGGGTGGTGGCGAAAGATCCGGCCCACTATCTCTATCCCCACGCGGTCAAGCTGGTGGAGGAGGCGCGCCGTCTGCCGGAGCTGTTTCGCCAGAAAGCGACGCGTGCGAGGCTCAATATCGCCATCATGCCGGACTTGAGTCGCCGTCGGGTGGCCGGGCTGTTGCAGCAAGTACAGAGTGTGCTGCCGCAGCTGGATCTCACCCTCTCCGACTACACTACGCCCGCCGACTGCCGCTTGACGCTGGATGCCTTGCGCCGGGAGGACGAGATCTTTCTGCCGCTCTGGGAGGAGGATTACGTGCTCTGCGTGCCGGTCGACCATCCCCTTGCCAGTCGCGAAAGGATCGAGCTGGCCGAGCTGCAACATTATGATTTTATTGAGTGCCCGCCCTGCGAAGCCCATCAGCAGACTATCGGCCTGCTGGCCTGTGACCGGCTTACCCTCAATCTGGTGGCCAAGGCCGAGAGCAAGGGGCTGGTGATGGCGCTGGTGCTGGCGGGGGTCGGCATCAGTTTTCTGCCGGACGGGCTGGTCGAGGATGAGGCGGGGCTCTGTACCCTGCCGGTGAGCGGGCCGCGGATGTTTCGCCGGATCGGGCTCTGCTATCCCGCCCACCAGACCCTCAATCCGGCGCTGCGGGAGCTGATCCCCGAGTTGGCAGGCTATGGCGCTTCCTGATAAGGTCGCTCTCCTGTGCACCTTTACGATGCAGCTCCCCAGACTCCCCTTTTCTGTTTACCTCGCCTTGCACCGCAAGGCTTTGTTCGGGTGATGTGGTCATGAAACGCATTCTGGTTATTTTTTCCCATCCCGCGCTGCAGAGCTCGCGGGCCAACAAGCAGCTGTTGCAGGCGATTGAGGGGCTGGAGGGGGTCACGGTTCACGACCTCTATCAGCACTATCCCGACATGTTCATCGATGTGAAGCGGGAGCAGGCGCTGCTCTGTGAGCACGACATCATCGTCTTTCAGCACCCGTTTTACTGGTACTCCTGCCCGGCCATCATGAAAGAGTGGATGGATCTGGTATTGGAGTATGGCTACGCCTACGGCCCCGAAGCCCACGCCCTCAAGGGCAAGCAGTGGCTGAGCGCCATCACCACCGGCGGGGCGCCGGAGTCCTACTGCAGCGAGGGTTACAACAGCCGACCGCTGCTCGATTTTCTGCTGCCATTTCAGCAGGCGGCCACCTTGTGCGGCATGAACTGGCTGCCCCCTTTCGTGCTGCACTCCTTTCACAAGATCAAGGATCCCGCCGCCCTGCGCCGCTGCGGTCAGGATTATCGTCAGCTGCTTTGCGCCCTGCGTGACGATCAGCTGACCCCGGAGCAATTGGCCGGGCAACCTTATCTGCGCGACTTGCTGGAGGTGCTCTGATGAAACACGGGCAGCTTGTTGGCCGAGCTTATGAGCCGGATCTGATGTTCACACGGAGGGCCGACTGATGGGCCACGGTATCCTGTTTGATGCCTTTATCTATCTCTCCGCCGCCGTTATCGCGGTACCGCTGGCCAAACGCTGGGGGCTGGGCTCGGTGCTCGGCTACCTGCTGGCGGGGATCATCATAGGCCCCTTTCTGCTGGGGCTGGTGGGGGAACAGAAGGATGTGATGCACTTCGCCGAGTTTGGCGTGGTACTGATGCTGTTTCTGGTCGGTCTTGAATTGCGTCCGGCCCTCTTGTGGCAGCTGAAAGGGCCGATCCTCGGCACCGGTGGCCTGCAGGTGCTGCTCACCACGGCGGTGCTGACCGGCGTGGCGCACCTGATCGGTCTGCCGCTGCAACAGGGGCTGGCCATCGGCCTCATTCTGGCGCTCTCCTCCACCGCCATCGTGTTGCAGAGCCTGCAGGAGCGCAAGCTGATGCAGAGCGAGAGCGGTCGCTCCGCCTTTGCGGTGCTGCTGTTTCAGGATATTGCGGTCATTCCGATCCTGGCGCTGCTGCCGCTGCTGGCCATGGCGCCGGTCGCCAGCAATGGCGGCTCCGAGCTGGCGGGGTGGCAACATGGTCTGCTGGTGGTCGCGGCCATCTCTGGTATCGTTCTGGGCGGTCATTACCTTATGCGGCCGGTATTTCGTGCCATCGCCCAGTCCCATATGCGGGAGATCTTCGTCGCCGCCGCTCTGCTGCTAGTGATCGCCATCGCTGTGCTGATGGAGTCGGTGGGGCTCTCGCCCGCTCTTGGCTCTTTTCTCGCCGGTGTGGTGCTGGCCGACAGCGAATATCGCCACGAGCTGGAGGCCGACATAGAGCCGTTCAAGGGCTTGCTGCTCGGCCTGTTCTTTATGTCGGTGGGGGCGGGGATCGACTTCGGGCTGTTTGCCGAGCACCCCTTCCTGATACCCACTCTGGTGGTTGGCCTGATGGTGCTCAAATGGCTGGTGTTGATGGCGCTCGGCTTCATCATCCGCATCTCGCCGAGTCAACGCTGGACCTTCGCACTGGCGTTGGCGCAGGGGGGCGAGTTTGCCTTCGTGCTCTTTTCGTTTGCCGCGCAAAACCGGGTGCTGCCCGGTGAGACCATCTCGCTGCTGACGCTGGTGGTGGCGCTCTCCATGGCGCTGACCCCGCTGCTGCTGATCCTCAACGATCGGGTGATCCAGCCCTGGTTCGATTACCGTAACCAGAGCGACGCACCGCAGCATGAGCAACCTGAGCTGGTGGAGCATCCGGTGATTATCGCAGGCTTCGGCCGCTTCGGTCAGATCGTGGGGCGTCTGCTTCATGGTCACGGCATCGGCACCACCATCCTCGAGCAGGATGCCAGCCAGATAGAGACCCTTCGCAAGTATGGCTATCAGGTCTTCTATGGCGATGCCAGCCGGATCGATCTGCTCCATGCCGCAGGGGCGCACAAGGCGAAGCTGCTGGTGCTCTCCATCAATGATCCGGCCACCTCGCTGGCGGTGATCGAGATGGTGCAGAAGCACTTCCCGCACCTGAAGATCCTGGCGCGAGCGCTGGATCGACCCCATGCCCACGAGATCCTGCGCCACGGGGTCGAGAGCGTGCACCGGGAAACCCTGGGCTCGGCAGTCGATCTGGGGGTGGAAGCCCTGACCCAGCTTGGGTTTAGGGCCAACCAGGCCTGGCGGGCGGGGCAGACCTTCAAGCAGCACGATAACTGGCTGTTGCGTGAGCAGGTCAACTATCTGGACGACGAACACACTTATATCAACAAGAGCCTGCAATACCGGGAGATACTCTCCGATCTGTTGCAAGACGACGAGGAGGGGCAGGAGCGTATCCATGCCCACAACTGGAATAGCGGGCTACCCGACGACGACAAGGAAGCAAAATGATTGCCTATTACCCCATGTTCAAACACCTGCATATGACGCTGGCGCTGGTCAGTCTGCTGCTCTTTATCTATCGCTGGAGTCTGGCGCTGGCCGGCAGCGATCGGTTGCAGCAGAAGTGGCTGAAGATCCTGCCCCATATCAACGACACCTTCCTGCTGCTGTTTGGTGTGTTGCTGGCGGTGGCCTTGCAGTTGAGCCCGGGTCAACAACCCTGGCTGATGGCCAAGCTGATTGCACTGGTGCTCTATATCGGTCTGGGTGTCATGGCGCTCAAGCGGCCGGCCCGCGGTCAGAAGCTGATGGCCGGTGTGGCGGCGCTGGCGGTGTTTGGCTACATGGTCGGTGCGGCCATCACCAAGTCAGCCTGGTCGTGGCTGACGTGATTTGGCTGGGAGGGAGGATTGCCTCCCTCCGGCTATCTCAAAAGAATAGATTCAGAAAAATCCTACGCCCCTCTATGTTAGCCTGCCTCTCCACTTAGTTTTCTTCGATACGCTTAGCTTGTCTGAAAACGTCAAGTTAGCTGTGTTTATCCATATTTTTTCTTATCAATCATATATATACGTAGTTTTGTATGAAAATGGCGACAGTTGTCGCTACAAAACTTACGACATAGACTGTCGCAAGTTGCGACTAGCATACAGTCAACGCTAAACCAGTGAAGGCATGCACCATGAGTAAGAAGCTGTTACGACAACTGACCTTGGCGCGTTGCATCCCGCACCGCCCTTACAAGCTGACCGCCAGCCAACTTCAGGTAAAACTGGAAGAGGAAGGCATCCATGTCAGTCTGCGTACCGTGCAACGGGACCTGGAGGAGATGTCCGGCATGGGACTGTTCGACCTCACCTCGGACGAGCGCAGCAAACCCCATGGCTGGTGCTTCGAGCGCCACGGCCTCAACGACTTTGCCAATATCATGCCGCTCTCGCTGGCGGTGGCCCTGAAAACCTGGAGTGATCAGGCGAGCCAACTGTTGCCGGCGAGTGTACTGACTGAATTGAATCCGCTGGTCGACAAGGCGAGCCAGGTGATCCGCGACAGCCAGAGTGAACTGGCCGAACGCTGGCTGGAGAGTGTCCACCAGTCACCGCGCCCGTTTGCCGGCAACCCGGAGATCCGTCGCAGCACCCTGATCCGCGATGCGCTCTGGCGTGGTCGCAAGTTCAGTGCCGAGATCCAGCGCGTGATCAAAGAGCGCACCGTGTGGCTCTGCTACGACCGTATCAACCCGCTCGGCATTCTCAATCAGCCGGACGGGCCGATCCTGCTCTGCACACTATCCGAGCTGGATCCCAAGGTTTACGGCATCCCGTTTGACCATATCAAGAACGTGGAGCTGACCAACTTCAGCGCCACCCAGCCGAAGGATTTCAATATCCAGAAGCTGATCCGCGATCAGGGCTATCAGGATGTGAGCGGCCCGATCCGCTTCGTCGGCCGGATCGATGCCAACAGCCAGTCGCTGGTGGATAACCAGATCCCCGGCAACAATCCGCGCATGACCCGCTATGACAAGCGCAGCGTGGTGGTGGAGACCGAAGTGCAGGACACCCCGGAGTTTCGCAGCTGGTTGAACAACATCGGCGGTGAACTGGAGGTGCTGGCACCGGAATCGTTGCGCAAGGCCTATCTCAATCCGGCCAACCGCTTGAGCTGATTAAAAAATTGGAATGTTGAAGAGTCGAGCCTGGTCTCGGCTCTTTTTTTGCGGTTTTTTTAAGCATATTTATTCAACTAATTTTTAAGTCTTAACGTCAGGATTGAACCGTTTTCCTGCCCCGTTTTTGGGGGCGAAACCCGTGTAAGAGATCTGCCATAGCGACTGTAAGAGGCTGGCGCTTTGAGCCGTACGCGAAGCCATGCCAGAATGATCGAACTTTCCCGTGAAACTAAATAAATAACTGATATTAAAGGGTTAGTTTTTAAGTTTGTTTTTTGGGATGAGAGCTGCATCGGATCTTTATCATCGGATGGCCCTTGTTCGGGGGGCGCATTTCCTTAGTATTGGTCTCACAAGGACGGAGCTGGTCCGGCAGGATGCAGGGCAGCGCATAAAGATGGAATAGTCCGCAGGATGTGGACAAGGAACACCTCAGGATGAGCTCGATAATCAGGATGATTATCGTTACGGATGAATAAAGGAACACCGCGGGATGCGGCAGGACACTCTCGGGATGGGAGTAGAACGAACGGAACCTCGTTCTTCAGGATGAACAGGACCTCGCCGGATGCGAGAGGAATACTTCAGGATGAAGTGAGATAACCCGGATGGTTATCTGTCAGGAAGACGCAAGGAACCCCACAGGACGTGGTAATGGACACCTCCAGGATGGAGACAGGGAAGCAGTTCAGGATGAATTGCCAGGCCAGGAACGCCGCAGGACACGCCAACGGATTGGAAAGGGGATATTCCAAAGGATTAGGATAACGTCAGGGATTGCAGGGAGCATTGCAGTTCTACGGACAGGACGACACGACTCTAGGGGACGGCTACCGCCGTCCCCTTTTCTTTATGGTTTGTCCGAGAGATTGCCGCGCTGGGCGGCGTTGACGATCTCTTGCAGGCGCTGACGAATGTCGACCATGCCAAACACGCCAAATATCAGCACAGTGACAAACTCGGCCTTGGTGACAGCGAAGTAGCGTTTGCAAGCTGCCTTGATCATGCTGGCCTGCAGCCAGTGCAGCAGGGCGACGATCACGCCGCAGACCGGCAGAAAGCCGTTGAGTTTGCCGGGCAGCGGGGCAATCAGGCTCATCAGCACACCAAACCAGAAGAACAATATCAGCCCCATCGCCAACAGATTAAAGACTCGCTTCATTGTTTACCTCCCTTAGATAGAGTTGATAGCAGACCTGACCGGCTTGTTTGTCCTTGAGTAGTTGCCAGCTGGCGGGCAGCGCCAGATCGGCCATCTCCTTCTCCCGCTCCAGATAGATGAGGGCGTCCGCTGCCAGCCAGCCGCGCTGCTCCAGCAGTTCGCACACTTGCGGCAGCAGCTCGCGGCGAAACGGCGGATCGAGGAACACCAGATCAAACGGCGTGGCCGGGCCTTGCAGCCAGCTCACTGCATCTGACTGGATCACCTGACCCTGACTGCTGCCGAGAGCGGTCAGGTTCTTCTTGATCTGGTCGGCGGCCCCTTTGTCCATTTCGATCAGGGTCACCTGCTCGGCATAGCGCGACAGCGCCTCCAGTCCGAGTCCGCCGCTGCCGGCAAACAGATCCAGGCAGCGGGTGCCGCGAATATGGGGGGCCAGCCAGTTGAAGATGGTTTCCTTGACGCGATCCGTGGTGGGTCTGAGCCCCTCCACATCCTTGACCGGCAATTTGCGGCCTCGCCACTGGCCGCTGATGATTCTTACAAAGCCCGATTTTCCTTGCGGGGCAGGACTCTTGCTCGGGTTGCTACGGCTGGATTTCACTCTGGGCATCGCGTTTCATCGTCAGAAAATAAAGTGGTAGTATAAGGCGGTTCATTTTTATGCCGACCCGCCAAGGGACGGCTATCTTAGCAGTCAGCCTTTGATGTGAGTATTTTTAGATGGCAAAAGGTTTGTTTTCCTGGCTGGGTTTCGGCCGCAAGAAAGAAGAGGCTGAGGCTGTCCAACCACAGACACCCCAAGCCACCCCCGTTACCGTTGAGCCCGAGGTCACTGCTACCCCCGCTCCCGTTTCCGATACCACTGTTTCCGATAGTACGCCGGCCGTTGCCCCCGAAGTGCCTGCCAGCGCACAGAATTCCGTTTTGCAAGATGATTGCTGCCTGCCGACCGAGCTGGACGACCACGGCCCACTGGTGGTGGAGGAGTGCGCTTCCGATTTGGAGCCGGTGATCGTCAACGAAGCGCTGATCGCCGAAGAGGAGCGTGCCGCTGAAGCCGCTCGCTCTGCCGCCGAAGCTCGCGCCGCAGAAGAATCTCGCATTGCCGCCGAGGCTCGCGTCGCGGAAGAATCTCGCATTGCCGCCGAGGCTCGCGCTGCAGAGGAGGCTCGTATTGCCGCCGAAGCCCGTGCTGCGGAAGAGGCTCGTATTGCCGCTGAAGCCCGTGCGGCTGAAGAGGCTCGTATTGCTGCTGAAGCTCGCGCTGCGGAAGAGGCTCGTATTGCTGCCGAAGCCCGTGCTGCGGAAGAAGCTCGCATTGCTGCTGAAGCTCGCGCCGCGGAAGAAGCTCGCATTGCCGCTGAAGCTCAGGCTGCGGAAGAAGCCCGTATCGCCAAAGAGGCCCAGCGAGCGGAAGATATGCGCCTGGTCGCCGCGATGGAGGCTGAGGCTGCCGCACTGGCTGCCCTGCCGTTGGCCGCCAAGGTGGACGACGACACCCAGGACAAACCGCAGCGGGAGGGCTTCTTTGCTCGCCTCAAACGCAGTCTGGTTCGCACCAAGGAGAATATCGGTTCCGGTTTCTTCGGCCTGTTCCGTGGCAAGAAGATCGACGATGAGCTGTTTGAAGAGCTGGAAACCCAGCTGCTGACCGCCGATCTCGGTGTGGATACCACCACTCGTATCATCGAGGGGCTGGTGCAGCACGCGGATCGCAAGCAGCTCAAGGATGCCGAGGCGCTCTACGGTTTGCTCAAACAGGATATGGGCGAGATGCTGGCCAAGGTCGAGCAGCCGCTGATGATCGACACCAGCAAGAAGCCTTACGTGATCCTGATGGTCGGCGTGAATGGCGTCGGCAAGACTACCACCATCGGCAAGCTGGCCAAGCAGTTCCAGGCTGAAGGCAAGAGCGTGATGCTGGCAGCGGGTGACACCTTCCGTGCCGCTGCGGTCGAGCAGCTGCAGGTATGGGGCCAGCGCAACAACATTCCAGTGATTGCCCAGCATACCGGTGCCGACTCCGCCTCCGTTATTTATGACGCCATCGAGGCCGCCCGCTCCCGCGGGGCTGACGTGCTGATCGCCGACACAGCCGGTCGCCTGCAGAACAAGAGCAACCTGATGGAAGAGCTCAAGAAGGTAGTACGGGTGATGAAGAAGCTGGATGAAGAGGCCCCCCACGAGATCATGCTGACGCTGGATGCCGGCACCGGCCAGAACGCCCTGAGCCAGGCCAAGCTGTTCAGCGAGGCGGTTGGCCTGACCGGCATCACCCTCACCAAGCTGGATGGCACCGCCAAGGGCGGCGTCATCTTCGCGGTGGCCGACAAGTTCCAGATCCCGATCCGCTATATCGGGGTGGGCGAGGGGATCGACGATCTGCGTCCCTTCGTTGCCAACGATTTCATCGAGGCGCTCTTCAGCCGCGATGAGTCAGCTCAGCCGTGATGATTAAGTGTTCCATACCCCGACTTCGGTCGGGGTTTGTCAATGTCAGGGAACCGTTATGATTCGTTTTGACAAGGTCAGCAAGGTATACAGCGGCGGCCATCAGGCGCTGCAAAAGGTCAGCTTTCACCTGCGCAAGGGAGAGATGGCCTTTCTGACCGGGCACTCGGGGGCGGGCAAGAGTACCCTCCTCAAACTGATCAGCGTGATGGAGCGTCCGACCGATGGTCGCGTCTTCTTTCATGGTGATGATGTCAGCCATATCCAGCGCAGCCAGATCCCCTATGTTCGCCGCCAGATCGGGATGATCTTTCAGGATCACCGCCTGCTGATGGACCGCACCGTGTTCGACAACGTAGCGCTGCCGCTGGTGATCGATGGTTACAGCCATGCGGACATCAACAAGCGGGTGGCGGCGGCATTGGACAAGGTAGGGTTGCTCGGCAAGGAGCGTTACCAGCCGCGGATGCTCTCCGGGGGTGAACAGCAGCGGGTCGGCATCGCCCGTGCCATCGTCAACAAGCCGCCGCTGCTGCTGGCGGATGAACCGACCGGCAACCTGGATCCCCAGCTCTCCATGGATATCATGCGGCTATTTCAGGAGTTCAACAATTTTGGGGTCTCTGTACTGATTGCTACTCACGATCTGGGGCTGATCGCCCGCATGCGCTATCGCACCCTGACCCTCAAGGCGGGTCGCATGTATTCGGCCGGGGAGGAGCTCTGATGGCTATCGTTCGTCACAAGCAGCCGCCGCTGCGTCGTCTGATGATGTACGGGGTTGACCATGTGCGGCAGGCGTTTGCCAGTCTCGGGGAGCTGTGGCGAAATCCGCTCGCCTCCCTGATGACGCTGGCGGTGCTCGGTGTCAGTCTGGCGTTGCCCTCCTGCTTCCACGTATTGTTGAAAAACGCCGAGGTGGTGGAGGGGAGCTGGCAGAACAGCTCCCAGATCTCCCTCTATCTGCGCAAGGATCTGCCGGAGCAGAGCATTCTCGATCTGCAGCACAGGATCCTGCTCTATCCCGAGGTGGATTCGGTCACCTACCTGAGCCGTGACGATGCGTTGCGGGAGTTTCGCGAGATCTCCGGTTTCGGCGATGCCCTCGATTATCTGGACAGCAACCCGCTACCGCCGGTGCTGAGCGTCATTCCGGATCCGCGCTGGCAGAATCCGGAAGGGGCCGCCGAGTTGCTCGGCAAGCTAAACAATGAGGATGGGGTCGAGCAGGGCAAGCTGGATCTGCAGTGGCTGACCCGCCTGCAGGGGATCATGAACCTGCTGCGTCACACCATTACCGGTATCGCCGTGCTGCTGCTCTCCGCCGTGCTGCTGATCGTCGGCAACACCCTGCGTCTCAACATCCTCAACCAGCGTTCAGAGATCGAGGTGCTCAAGCTGGTGGGGGCAACCGATGCCTTCATCCATCGCCCTTTCCTCTATACCGGCATCTGGTTCGGGGTGATCGGCGGCATGCTGGCATGGTGGCTGACCGAGGTGATGGTGATCTGGAGCGAAGGGGTGGTGAAGGAGCTTGCGGGCTTGTATAACAGTAACTTCCGGCTGGTTGGCATGGGTCTGGTAGATGGGGTGAACCTGATCCTGCTGGGGGCCTTGCTGGGGCTGATTGCTTCCTGGTTTTCGGTTCATCGTCACATTCGAGATATAGAGCCATCCTGATTAATTTATTATCAAAGTAAATCGCTGGATTTTGAGAGGTGGATCAAGTAAAAGAGGCTCCGTTTCTGGCTTGGCCCCCATAGTCAGAGTATTCTGAATAACAATGATCTTCCGGATCTTCGCTAGATCCAGTGAACCTTCTGATTTATAAGCAGTCTATTAAAGCTGAAGCATTTATACGGGTGTGGCCCCTCTGCCTTGCTCGTCAGACTTGGCAAGCATGTGAAGGTTGCGAGCTCCGCAACAATGGACTTAGCATGCTACTTTTCGGGGGTCCTTCATTGTGACCCCCTTTTTTTGACTGTTCATTCATGATTCATCCTGCAGGCTTAAGATAAGCCGGTCTAAAACTGGGCATGTTCTTTGATACACGCCGCAGAATGGCATCCGGTCAGTAGACAGACCCTCTCAGGGTGTTAGACTGATTCGATTGAAAAGTAAGAGGTAACAGATGGGAACTTCATTGCAGCGCACTATGGCTCTGATTCCGCAAGGTAGTCTGGAAGGCTATATCCAGGCAGTAAACTCTATTCCTGTGCTGAGCGCAGAGGAAGAGCGTGAACTGGCTGAGCGTTTGCAGCAGGATGGCGATCTCGAGGCTGCTCGTCAGCTGGTTATGTCGCACCTGCGCTTTGTCGTTCATGTCGCCAAGAGTTATGCCGGTTACGGCCTGCCTCAGGCCGATCTGGTTCAGGAAGGCAACATCGGCCTGATGAAGGCGGTCAAGCGCTTCGACCCGACGGTCGGCGTGCGTCTGGTCTCCTTTGCAGTGCACTGGATCAAGGCCGAAATCCACGAATATGTCCTGCGCAACTGGCGCATGGTCAAGGTGGCGACCACCAAGGCCCAGCGCAAGCTCTTCTTCAACCTGCGCAAATCCAAAAAACGTCTGGGCTGGCTGAACCACGAAGAGGTTCAGGCCGTGGCGGCCGATCTCGGCGTCTCTGCCGCTGACGTGACCGAGATGGAAGCGCGGATGGCCAACTACGATCAGGCGTTCGATCTGGTTGGTGATGATGAAGAAGAGGGCGGTTTCGCTCCGGTTCACTATCTGGAGGATAAATCCTCCGATCTGGCCGCGACCATCGAGAATGACAACTGGGACGATCATGCCACCCGTCGTCTGAGCTCTGCCCTCGCCACCCTGGATGAGCGCAGCCAACACATCATCCGCGCCCGCTGGCTCGATGATGACAGCAAGACCACTCTGCAGGAGCTGGCCGATACCTACGGCGTCTCTGCCGAGCGTGTGCGTCAGCTTGAGAAAAACGCACTCAAGAAGCTGAAAGATGCCATGGAAGCCTGATGCTTCCTCTCATAAAAACAGGGCCTGATGGCCCTGTTTTTGTTTCGCAAGGATCTGGTCGGCCTTGCTTTGGTTACCCTTGAGTGTGTTATGTTGCCGCCACTGCCACATTAGGGAGAGCAGAAGTGAAACTGTTGAACGACCTGTTTACCAACAACCGTGAGTGGGCCGAACGGATCAAAGCCGAAGATCCCGCTTTCTTTGCCACCCTTTCTGCCCAGCAGGCCCCCGAATACCTCTGGATCGGTTGTTCCGACAGCCGGGTCCCCGCCAACCAGCTGATGGGGTTGCTGCCGGGGGATGTCTTCGTCCACCGCAACGTCGCCAATCTGGTTGTACATACCGATTTCAACTGCCTCTCCGTGCTGCAATACGCGGTAGAAGTGCTCAAGGTGAAGCACATCATCGTCTGCGGTCACTATGGCTGCGGCGGCGTCAAGGCCGCGATGCAGAATCAGGAGCTGGGTCTCATCGACAACTGGCTGCGCAACATCAAGGATGTCTACTTCAAATATGGTGAAGAGCTCGAGGCCATCGAGGATGAGCACGAGCGCTTCGACTACCTGTGCGAGCTGAACGTGGCCGAACAGGTCGCCAACGTCTGCCACACCACCATCATCCAGAACGCCTGGCGCAAGGGGCAGGAGCTGGCGGTGCATGGCTGGATCTACGGGATCAAGGATGGTCTGCTGCACGATCTCGATCTCTGCATCAGCGGCCCGGATCAGATCCCCGACGTCTACCGCGCCTGGCCGGATATGCGTCCGCCCCACCGTCGGCGCTAGGGAGCTTCATGGTGGCGCCAGCCCTCTATCTGCAGATCAAGCAGCACATTCTGGACGGAATCCGCGAACGCCACTATCAGGCGGGGGACAGGATCCCGACCGAAGCGGCCCTGTGCGAGCAGTTCACCGTGAGCCGGATGACGGTCAACCGGGCGTTGCGGGAACTGGTGGCTGAGGGGTGGCTGGTGCGTACCGCCGGTTCCGGCAGCTTCGTGGCGGACAGGCGAACCGAATCGCCGTTGCTGGCCATTCGCAACATCGCTGACGAGATCGCCGAGCGTGGCGGCGAGTACAGTGCCCGGGTGATCCGGCTGCAGCGGCTGGCCGCCGACGAGAAGGTGGCGGTACAACTGGGGCTGCGGGTAGGTGCCCCTATCTTTCACAGCCTGATCGTCCATCAGGCTGATGGTGAGCCGTTGCAGCTGGAGGAGCGCTTCGTCGATGCCGGGCGCTTGCCGGGCTATGGCGAGCAGGATTTTACCCAACAGACCCCCAACCGCTATCTGATGGATGTCTGCCCCCTCTCCGAGATGGAGCACGTGGTGGAAGCCGTGTTGCCGAGCGCCGGTGAGGCGGGATTGTTGCAGATCCGCGTAGATTCCCCCTGCCTGTTGTTGCACAGACGCACCTGGTCGGAGGGGCATCTGGTCTCCTACGCCCGTTTGCTCTCCCCCGGTTCCCGTTACAAGCTAAGCTCCAAGACTCAGCTGGAGTAAACGTCTATACAACTTGATTTTGCAAAGCCCACCTCCTGGTGGGCTTTTTTGTGCTTAAACTCTAAGTTTGATGCTGTTATCAGGATGTGAATTTCGCTCTTTCTTTCGTCATAGAGATCGACTATAAGAATATGTATATACATTTGAGGTCGCTATGAACAAGGAACTGTTGAACTGCGAGCGGGTCTGGCTCAACGTGACGCCCGCTACCCTGAATGATGAGCTGGCCGACTACGGCCTGCTGCCGCTCCACGCCATCGGCGTGAAGGATGGCAAGATCCACGCGCTGGTGCCGATGGCCGAACTGAAGGGGTCGTATCCCGCTCACTGGCAGGATATGCGGGGCAAGCTGGTCACCCCCGGCCTTATCGATTGTCACACCCATCTGGTCTTCGCCGGCAGCCGTGCCGAAGAGTTCGAGCTGCGTCAGCAGGGAGTGCCCTATGCCGAGATCGCCCGTCGGGGCGGTGGCATCATCAGCACGGTGCGTGCCACCCGTGCCGCCAGCGAAGAGCAACTGTTCGAGCTGGCGTTGCCGAGGGTGGCATCCCTGATCCGCGAAGGGGTCACCACGGTGGAGATCAAGTCCGGCTATGGCCTCACTCTGGCTGATGAACTCAAGATGCTGAGGGTGGCCCGCCGACTGGGAGGGGCGCTGCCGATCCGGGTCAAGACCACTCTGCTGGCGGCCCATGCGGTGCCGCCGGAGTATCGCGACGATCCCGATAGTTGGGTCGAGACCATCTGTCAGGAGATCATCCCGGCCGCCGCCGAGGCAGGCTTGGCCGATGCGGTGGATGTCTTCTGCGAGCACATCGGCTTCTCGTTGGCCCAGACCGAGCAGGTCTATCTGGCGGCGGATCAATACGGCCTGCCGGTGAAGGGGCATATGGATCAGCTCTCCAATCTCGGTGGCAGCACACTCGCTGCCAACTTTGGCGCCCTCTCGGTGGACCATCTGGAGTATCTGGATCCGGAAGGGATCCTGGCGCTGGCCCACCGTGGCGTGGTCGCCACCCTGCTGCCCACCGCCTTCTACTTCCTCAAAGAGACCAAGCTGCCGCCGGTCGCCGCGCTGCGCAAGGCGGGGGTAGCGATGGCGGTCTCCTCCGATATCAACCCGGGTACGGCCCCTATCGTCTCGCTGCGGATGGCGATGAACATGGCCTGCACCCTGTTTGGCCTGACCCCGCTGGAGGCCATGGTCGGGGTGACCCGTCACGCCGCCAAAGCACTTGGCGAGCAGGATCGTCTTGGTCAGCTCAGGGTCGGCATGGCGGCCGATTTCCTGATCTGGCACTGCGCCCATCCGGCCGAGCTGAGCTACATGGTCGGCGTCGATCAGCTGGCAGGCCGCATCTTCAACGGCGAGGAGACCCTCTATGGATAAGTTCAACCCGATCGACATGTCGCTCTGGCAGGGGCGGCAGGATCCGGAAGATGGCGAACTGGCCCTGCGCTGGCACGACAAGGTGCTGCCCTGGACCGCCGGAGCACAAGACTCTGCCGGTGTAGTACTGCTTGGTTTTGCCTGCGATGAAGGGGTGCGCCGCAACAAGGGGCGCATTGGTGCTGCCGGGGCGCCGCTGGCGGTGCGCAAGCTGCTGGCCAACACTGCCTGGCACCTGAACCGTCCCGTCTACGATGGCGGAGATGTGAGCTGTACCGATGGCAATCTCGACGCCGCCCACGGCCATCTGGCCGAGCGGGTCGCTGCCGCGCTCGATTTGGGCCACTTCCCGCTGGTGCTGGGGGGCGGTCACGAGGTGGCCTTCGGCAGCTGGAGCGGCCTCAACTTGCATCTGGCGGGTCAGGGGCGAGTCGGCATTATCAATTTTGACGCCCACTTCGACCTGCGCATGAAGCAGGAGCAGGCCAGCTCTGGCACCCCCTTTTTCCAGATTGCCGAGCAGTGCGCCGCTCAGGGCACACCGTTTCACTACGCCTGCCTTGGGGTGGCCGAGACCGCCAATACCCAAGCCCTGTTTGCCCGTGCCAAGGCGCTGGGTGTGTGGCATGTGCTGGACGAGGCGATGACCCAGACCGAGCTGCCAGCCTTGCTAAGCGGGCTGGACGCCTTTATCGCCGATTGTGATCACCTCTATCTGACCATCGATCTCGACGTGCTGCCCGGCGCCGTTATGCCGGGAGTGAGCGCTCCCGCCGCTCGCGGCGTGGAGCTGGCGGTGATCGAACCGCTGATCGCCCATATCCGGGCCAGCGGCAAGCTCAGGCTCGCCGATCTGGCCGAGTACAACCCGACGCTGGATCAGGACAACCGCAGTGCCCGCGTGGCCGCGCGACTGGTTCATCTGTTGACCCGTTAACCCTTTTGGCCGCCCGTCGCCGAAGGCACCCTATTGATACAACAAGGAGTGTGTATGTCTGTGCAACAGCAGGATCCCCGTCATGATCCTAACCGCGTGATCCGTGCCCCGCGCGGCACCGAACTGACCGCCAAGAGCTGGCTCACCGAAGCGCCGCTGCGGATGCTGATGAACAACCTGGACCCCGAGGTGGCCGAGCATCCCCAGTCGCTGGTGGTCTATGGCGGCATCGGTCGCGCCGCCCGCAACTGGGCCTGCTTTGACAAGATCGTCGAGGTGCTGACCCGGCTCGAGGAGGATCAGACCCTGCTGGTGCAATCCGGCAAGCCGGTCGGGGTGTTCCAGACCCACAAGGATGCGCCGCGGGTTCTGATCGCCAACTCCAATCTGGTGCCGCACTGGGCCAACTGGGAGCACTTCAACGAGCTCGATAAGAAGGGCTTGATGATGTACGGCCAGATGACCGCGGGCTCCTGGATCTACATCGGTACCCAGGGGATCGTGCAGGGCACCTACGAGACCTTCTTTGCGGTGGCCAATCAGCACTTCAACGGCGAACCCAAGGGGCGCTGGATCCTGACCGGTGGTCTCGGCGGCATGGGCGGCGCCCAGCCGCTGGCCGCCACCATGGCCGGCTTCTCGATGATCGCCGTGGAGTGCGACGAGACCCGCATCGATTTTCGTCTGCGCACCCGTTATGTGGACAAGAAGGCTCACAGCCTGGATGAGGCGCTGGCCATGGTCGAGGAGGCCAAGCAGAGCGGTACCGCCATCTCCGTCGGTCTGCTCGGCAACGCCGCCGACGTGTTCGCCGAACTGGTGGCCCGTGGCATCACCCCGGACGTGGTGACCGACCAGACCTCCGCCCACGACCCGGTGCACGGCTACCTGCCGCAGGGCTGGAGCGTGGCCAAGTGGCGCGAGCTGCAGCAGAGTGCCCCGCAGGAGGTTAATCTGGCCGCTCGTCGCTCCATGGCCCGCCAGGTGGAGGCGATGCTGACCCTGCAGGAGCGCGGCGCGGCGACTCTGGATTACGGTAACAACATCCGCCAGATGGCGCTGGAGGAGGGGGTGGCGAACGCCTTCGACTTCCCCGGCTTCGTCCCCGCCTATATCCGCCCGCTGTTCTGCGAGGGGATTGGACCGTTCCGCTGGGTGGCCCTTTCCGGCGATCCGGAAGATATCTACAAGACCGATCAGAAGGTGAAAGAGCTGATCCCCGACGATCCTCACCTGCACAACTGGCTCGACATGGCCCGCGAGCGCATCGCGTTTCAGGGGCTACCGGCTCGGATCTGCTGGGTCGGGGTCAAGGATCGGGTACGCCTCGGTCTGGCCTTCAACGAGATGGTGAAAAACGGCGAGCTGAAAGCCCCCATCGTCATCGGCCGCGACCATCTGGATTCCGGCTCGGTGGCGAGCCCGAACCGCGAGACCGAGTCGATGATGGATGGCTCCGATACCGTCTCCGACTGGCCGCTGCTCAACGCCCTGCTCAACACCGCTGGCGGCGCGACCTGGGTGTCGCTGCACCACGGCGGCGGGGTCGGAATGGGCTTCTCCCAGCACTCCGGCGTGGTGATCGTCTGCGATGGTTCCGATGACGCTGCCAAGCGCGTCGGTCGGGTGCTGCGCAACGATCCGGCCACCGGGGTGATGCGCCACGCGGATGCCGGCTACGAGATTGCCATCAACTGTGCCCATGAGGCGAAACTGGATCTGCCGATGATTGACGGCGCCAACGGTGTCAAAGGAAAGGTGTAACACCATGTTTGAATTGACTATTACTCCGGGCGAGCTGGATCTTGCCACCCTGCGCCGCGTCAGCCGCGAGCCGGTACATGTTTCACTGGATCCGGCCGCGCTGCCGGGGATCCACGCCTCAGCTGCTGTGGTTACCAAGGTGATCGAGCAGAACCGGGTGGTGTATGGCATCAACACCGGCTTTGGCCTGTTGGCCAACACCCGCATTCCGGTGGAGCTGCTGGACGAGCTGCAGCGATCCATCGTGCTCTCCCATGCGGCAGGGATTGGCGAGTACATGGATGACGCCACCGTGCGGCTGATGATGGTGCTCAAACTCAACTCGCTGGCGCGGGGCTTCTCCGGGATCCGGCTGACGGTGCTTGAGGCCTTGATGACCCTCATCAACGCCGAAGTCTATCCGGTGGTGCCGAAGAAGGGATCCGTCGGCGCCTCCGGCGATCTGGCGCCGCTGGCTCATATGAGCTGCCTGCTGATCGGGGAGGGCAAGGCTCGCCACAAGGGCGAGCTGATCGACGCCGCTACTGCCCTGAAAATTGCCGGGCTCGAGCCCATCGCGCTGGCGCCCAAAGAAGGATTGGCGCTGCTCAACGGCACTCAGGCCAGCACCGCCTTTGCGCTGGAAGGGCTGTTCCATGCCGAGGATCTGTTCGCTGGTGCCATCACCATCGGCGCCATGAGTGTGGAGGCTGCGCTCGGCAGCCGCAGGCCGTTCGATGCTCGCATCCACGCGGTGCGCGGTCAGCGTGGCCAGATCGACGCGGCCGCCTGCTATCGCCACCTGCTGGTGGATGGCAGCGAGATCGGCATGTCCCATCACAACTGCGAGAAGGTGCAGGATCCCTACTCATTGCGCTGCCAGCCGCAGGTGATGGGGGCCTGCCTGACCCAGATCCGTCAGGCCGCCGAGGTGCTGGTGTGCGAGGCCAACGCGGTCTCCGACAACCCGCTGGTGTTTGCCGATGATGAGGAGATAATCTCCGGCGGCAACTTCCACGCCGAGCCGGTGGCCTTTGCGGCCGATAATCTGGCGCTGGCCATCGCCGAGATAGGTTCCCTCTCCGAGCGGCGGATGGCGCTGCTGATTGACTCTCGGATGTCCGGTCTGCCGGCGTTTCTGGTCAACAACGGCGGGGTGAATTCGGGCTTTATGATCGCTCAGGTCACCTCGGCGGCGCTGGCCTCCGAGAACAAGACCCTGGCCCATCCCGCCTCGGTGGATAGTTTGCCCACTTCCGCCAATCAGGAGGATCACGTCTCCATGGCGACCTTCGCCGGTCGTCGATTGGCTGACATGGCGGAGAATACCCGCGGCATTCTGGCAGTCGAACTGCTGGCGGCGGCACAGGGGCTCGATTTCCGCGCGCCGCTGCGCAGTACCGAGCTGATCGAGCTGGCCAAGGGACGACTGCGGGCAGAGGTGAGCTTCTACGACAAGGACAGGTACTTCGCGCCGGATATCGAAGCGGCCGCCGCCCTGCTGGGCCGTGCCAGCTACAACGACCTGATCCCGGCCGGGGTGCTGCCCAGCCTGTAAGCCTTGATCACCCTTCTCCCCTGGCGGGAGAAGGGTGGGGGATGAGGGGGAAGCCGCTTCACTGGCACCGGTGAGAGCCGGGAGCAGATGACAAAAGACCGCCCAATCGGGCGGTCTTTGCGTTTCTGACGTTGGTTGAACGCGGTTATTCGTGTTCGAACATCAGGAACAGATAAACCACGAACAACACCAGATGGGTCGCACCATGGAGCACATTGGTGCGGCCGCTGCTGAAGGTCACTTTACAGACCATCAAGGTCGTGACCAGCAGCACCATATCGGCGGGGGAGAGGCCGAGGCGTACCTCCTGACCCAGCATGGAGCCGATAAAGAGCACGGCAGGCACGGTGAGGGCGATGGTGGCCAGCACCGAGCCGAAGTAGAGGTTCATTGCCCGCTGCAGCTGGTTGTTGAAGGCGGCCTTGATGGCGCCGACTGCTTCGGGAGCTAGCACGATACATGCGACGATAAAGCCGCCCAGTGCCGCGGGCGCGTCCATCACATGCACCCCGTAGTTGATGGGGATGGCCAGGGTCTTGGCCAGCAGGATCACTACCAGCAGGTAGGCGAGCAGCAGGATGGTGTGATAGACGTTGCTCTGCAGCGGGCCGTGGTGCTCCTCGTAATCCTCGTGATCGCTGTCGACGAAGAAGTGGCTGTGGCTGCGGGTCTGGATCAGCAGAAAGACCCCGTAGAGCAGGATCGAGATGATGATCAGCATCCACGACATGGCGCGCGACATACTGCCGATTGCACCACCTTCGGTGAAGTTGGGCAGCACCAGACAGAGCAGGGCCAGCGGGATGATGGCCACCAGATAGGATTTGACCCCGTCCAGATTAAAGCTCTGGGTGTGGTAGCGCCAGCCGCCAAACAGCAGGGTGAAGCCCACCAGACCGGTACTCACCAGCATCACTACCGCAAACATGGTATCGCGGGCCATGGTGGGGTTGGGCTCGCCGGTCAGCATCACCGAGGAGATCATCACCACCTCCAGCGAGATGACCGAGAGGGTGAGGATCAGGGTGCCGAAGGGCTCGCCCAGCTTGATGGCGAGGGCATCGGAGTGGCGCACTACCGAGAAGATGGCCCAGGTTACGATGGCCAGTAGTGCCGCCGAAACCGGAAGATAGATCCCGAGCGGAGTTGTCTCTGTCAGCAGGTCGCTCCCGATCGTCTTGAAAAAGAGCAGGGTCAGCAGGCCGACGGGCAGGGCAATCTCTTGCCGGATAAATGTCTTCATAGGCAATGGTTCTCATCTCGGGACGGCGCTGGCCGACAGGGATTGATGGGAGGCGTGCGTGAAGGTGCTCACGGTAGCCGAATGCTTATGATAAGGGTTCCATCCTCTCAGGGGCAGATCATTTTGTTGCTGAATGTAAATGGTGGTTCAAGGGCGATGAGCCAGGTCGTGGCAGAGGCTTTGGGAGTGTCAGCCTCTGTGCAAAAGGGTGCGTGTGCTCCCGGTGGGGGGAGCCCTGCCAGCGCTGGCCTGTGCAATATCGGTGTCAGCTCTCTTGCGAATATTGTGGAGGCCATGTCTGCTGCCAGATGGCAAGATCTGCCAGCGCCATGGGCCTGCCAAAGACGTAACCCTGGATCAGATAGACGCCGTGTTGCCGCAAGTAATCAACCTGTTCCCGCGTCTCAACCCCTTCCGCAATCATCTCCATGCCTGATTCCAGGCCAAACGTGATGATGGCATCCAGCACGCTGCGTTTGAGGTCGTTGGTGCCTATGGTATCGACGAACATCTTGTCGATCTTGATCTGGCGGATCCCGAGGCTCTGCAGGTAGGCAAAACCACCGTAGCCGGTACCGAAATCATCCAGTTTGAAGTGATATCCCATCTGCTGCAACAGGGTGATCTCCTCGGTAGCGGCTTTGATGTCGAGGATCGGCTTGCGTTCTGTCAGCTCGAAGGTAAGGCGCTCGGGCGAAGGGTTATGGTGTTCACTCAACATGTTGCGCAGCAAGGGTTGTTCGATATGGGTGGCCATCAGATTGACACTGATCCACTGCTCTGGTGGCAACAGCGGCAGATCCGTGATCACCTGCTCCAGCAACTGCCTGGTGATAGGCAGGATAAGTCCCTGATCTTCAGCATATTCGATGAAAGCGCTCGGGGGGATCAGCTCGTGTCCACGTTGCCAGCGTAGCAGCGCCTCAAAACCGGCAACCTGCCAGGTTCGAAGATCCACCACGGGTTGATAGAAGGGGATGAACTCCTGGCGCACCAATCCGGCCTGCAATAGCCCCTTGAGCGAGCGGCGATAGTTTCGCAGCGACCAGTAAGCGGTCACCAGCAGCAGGCCCAGGATAGTGCCGCTCCAGAGTGCGATTCGTCTGACTTGCTCGCGAGCATACAGGTCCAGTGCAGAACCGGCCCAGATGGTTTGTCGGGTCAGTTTGTCCTGATCAAAGAAGCTCAGGCTGCGGCTGCCCTCTTCCAGCTTGATGGTCCGGTCACCGCGCGGGAAGCGGGGGGTCATCGCTGCGGGATCCCGCTGGCTGAACTCCAGATAGAAACAGTCACTGCAGGGGAGCTGTAGCAGATCGTGGCTCCAGCTGTTATCGAGCACCCAGTAGGCAATGTTGCCGCCGTTTTTGTAGTAGGCAACCATCTCCTGTTCCGTATTGAAACTGGCCGTTGTAGCAGTCAGCCCCAGTTTGTCGGGGAGGGCGCCATCCTGGTTGGCGTTTTTGATGAGCGAAATACCCACACCCAGGCTTGAGCAGCTTTTCCCTGATGCCAGTTCCAGCCCCTGCAGACGAATATGGGTGTTGTAAAAGCGGGGATCCCGCAGCAGTGCCATGTCGTTGGCACCACAATCGAAATCAAACAGCGTCAGCTGCTCGCTCATGGCCTTGTCCAGCGTGTGATGGCGTATCGCCATGGCTCGCTTTATCTCGGCCACCTTCTGCTCAAGCAGGTGGTTGGCCATCGGTTTTGTTAGCCACAGACCGACGGACTGGCTTGCCAGGATGGGCAAGAGCAGTAGCAGTACAGTGATCCAGAGGGGGGGGATGCGTAACAAGGGCGCCTGCCAGTTTCACGAGACACAAATGGGTCAAGCCATCATAGTGCATTAGTACAATCAATTTGAGATCTACTTGTCACACTTATTGGATGATTTTTTAAATGTATGATTTTAAATGTTTTTATTATTAACCTTGAAAAGATTCAATCGCTGACCTGTCATAAATGACAATTGCTCAACTTATCCGAACTGCTTTAGAGTACCCCTGCGGTTTGACTCACCGTGTGTTCAATACTCCTGTATCTGTTTTTTGTCAGTAGCACAGAGTGTTAGTTTTGATATGAGTGTTCCTTTTGGTCCCTTTTGAGGGACCATTTTTCTGTCTGCTATCTTCCCCTGCTCCACCTGTGTACCTTCCTTGGTATTCTCCCGCTGCTTTGGGTATGCTGCCCCGCTTAAATTACAGAAGCGGGATCCCCGTCCATAGTGATGGCCACAGCGCCACTGCTACCATGAACTCCAATGGATGATGCCGGGCACACGGAAAGGCACATGAAACTCACAACACATCTTGTCTCGTTTATTACCTTGTGCGTGATCGCTGCCATGGCGACCGTGCTGATTGGCGGGGTGTTCAGCTTTCGCGAGCTGGGCATGGAGTTGCAGCAAAAGAAGGTCGATGCGCTGGTCGAGGTGATCGACAAGCAACTCGACGTTGCTCACGGTATGGAGGATATGAGCCGCTGGTTGCCCACCTTGCTGCGGGCGGCTCATGTGGTGGAGCTGGAGGTGCGCCAGAATGACCAGCGGGTCTACTGGTTCCGTGACGTACAGCGTCCGGTTGATGAACCGCTGCTGGTGCCATACAGCCATCCGCTGCCCCATCAGGCTGGCATGCAGGCCAGCTTCAAGCTGGAGCGCCCCTTCAAGGAGGCGGAATACTCCATCAAGGCGATGTCGGGCATCTCGTTCGGGATCTTCATCGTGGTGTTCGGTCTCTGGTACTCCATCCGCTGGTTGCGTCAGCAGTTGCGCGGCGCCGAGCTGCTGGGCATTCGCGCCCAGCTGATCCTCGATGACAAGCTCTCCAAACTGAGCCATGACCCCGTCGAAGAGTGGCCGGTGGCCGCCAGTCAGGCCCTCGATCATCTGCTCGCCGAGCTGGCGGATGCCCGCAAGGAGCGCAGCCGCTTCGACAACTTCATTCGCAGCAACGCCTTCGTCGACAAGATGACCGGCATCGGCAACCGCCTCTTCTTCGATAACCGGCTCGAGAGCGCTATCATGGAGGCGAGCGTGATGAGTGGCGGTGTCTTGCTGATTGAACTCGCCTGTCTGGAAGAGCTGGAAGCGGAGCAGTTCGAGCTGCAGGGGCATGATCTGCTGCTGGAGGCGAGCGCCGTGATCAGTGCTTTTGTGCGCAAGCATAACGGTGCCTTGCAGGCTCGTTATGCCGGACATGTCTTTGCGGTATTGTTGCCCAACATGTCGGAGAGCGAGATGGTGGACAGTGCCAGCCAGCTGCTCAAGAGTCTGCAACGGCTACACTGGCCGCAGCAGGTCAATCCGGAGACGGCCATCTATATCGGGGCTGTCTGCTACCAGGCGCAAGACACTCTGCTCAAGGTGCAGGAGGAGGCCGAGCTGGCCCTCAAGAGTGCACGTCTGCAGGGGCACAACGGCTGGTTCCTCTACGAGAAGCAGCTGGACGAGGAGCAGAGCAGCAAGGGGACGGTGCGCTGGCGCACCCTCATCAGTCGCCGTCTTGAAGAGCAGGGGATCGATTTTTATACCCAACCGGTCCAGCAGGATCGGGATCAGGTGGTACTGCAGCAGGATCTGCTCACCTATATCCACGATGAGCAGGGGAGGGAACTGCAAGCAGGGATCTTCATGCCAATGGCGGAGAAGGTGGGCCTGCTGCTGCAACTGGATCGGCTGGTGGCGGAGCAAACGCTGGTGTTGCTGCGCCAGCGTTCCGAGCAGAGCTGTTCCATCACTCTGACCCTGAGTGCCCAGAGTCTGCTCAACCGCGAGTTCCAGCGCTGGCTCTTCTTCGCCCTGTTCCAGCTGCCGCGCAGCACCAACGAGCGGTTGATCCTGCAGCTCTCGGAGGCTCAGGTCACACGCCACTTCGAAGCACTCAAGCGGCCGCTGCGCTCCCTGCGGATGCTGGGCTGCCAGCTGGCCATCGATCATGCTGGCCAGGATGTGGTGAGCACCCAGTACATCAAGGAGTTCGAGATCAACTTCCTCAAGCTGCACCCCAGCCTGGTGCGGGAGATTCACGCCCGACAGGTGAACCAGATGGCGGTCCGCAGTCTGGTGGGGGGCTGCGCCAATACCCGTACCCGGGTGCTGGCGGTGGGGGTAGAGAGTGGCGATGAGTGGAAGATGCTGCGCCACCTCGGGGTGCATGCCGGGCAGGGGCCCTGGTTTGCCGAGCCACGCCGGTTGGTGCAGGAGCCGGCTGGTGATTGAGATAAACAAGAGAGGGTCGTCGTGGGGCGACCCTCTCTCGTTTTCGGTTGCCGTCAGGCGGGGCTCACAGTCGCCCCTGCTCCCGCAGTCCGGCCAATCCCTGCATGCCGCCGGTATGGATAAAGACAATCTTGCTGCCGGGGGCGATACGGCCCGCAGCCAGCTCGCGAAACAGCCCCCACATCGCCTTGCCGCTGTAGATGGGCTCCAAAGGCAGACCTGTTTCGGCGCTGAAATCTTGAACCCACTGCCAGAGGGCCGGGCTGAATTTGGCGTAGCCACCATCGTGGTGATCGAGTGCGACCCGCCAGCCGGGGATGCTGGCGGCAGCGGGATGGAGGCGACACACCTCGTCAGCGATAAAGCCGCCTCCTTTCAGTACCGCAATGGCGAGGATCTGCTCCCGGTCCTGTTTGCCAGCGATTAGGCCCGCCAGGGTGCCGCCGCTGGCACAGGGCAGTACCCAGAGATCCGGCGAGAAGGGTACCTCGCCGACCAGTTCGGCAACCCCGGGGATAGCCAGCGGGCTGCTGCCCCCTTCCGGCACGATCAGGGTATCGGGTGCATCGAATTGGGCCAGCCAGTCGGGATCCTGGCGACGGCGGTAACTCTGGCGGTCGACGAAAACGAGATCCATACCCCAGCGTCTGGCATCCCTCAGGGTGGTATTGCTGACGGCATCAGATTCGCCCCGTATGATACCGGTAGTTCGAAGGCCAGATTGGCACCCTGCTGCTGCCAGTGCATGGATGTGATTGGAGTAGGCGCCGCCAAACGAGAGTAGATGCCGTTTGCCGTGCTCTCTGGCATGAAGCAGGTGGTATTTGAGCTTGCGCCACTTGTTGCCGGAGATGGTCGGATGGATCAGATCATCCCGCTTGCACCAGAGTTCGACGCCGTAGCGGGTTAGCAACGGGTGGTGGAGGGGGTGCAGGGGGGAGGGCAGGATAGCTGACCCCTCTGGCTCGGCTGGAAGGCTGGCTTGCAATGGTGAGTCCGTCTTTTATATAGAGGCTAATCTGCTGTTTATGTTAATATTTCATACATTTAATCACTATTGATGGGCGGGCTTACATGAAAAAACTGTTCAGACGGTCGACGCCAAGCCGCCAGGTCGGGCTCTTGTTGGCCAATGACAGGATCATGCTGGCTGCAGTGGGCAATCCCCCCGTCTTCGCGACGCGCACCATCAACGGCCCACAGGAGTGGGCTGTGGCCATGAACGAGCTGTTCAGCCGTTATGGGCTGGCCAAGTCTAAAGTGCGGGTAGCCCTCGCCGCCAGCCTTTATCAACAGATCCAGATCGACAAGCCTGCCGTGCCTGACGCCGAGATGGCGGGGGCGCTCCCCTGGGCCATCAAGGACTATGTCAGCGAACCCGTGCTGCAACTGGCGATGGATTATGTGGACTTGCCCACCCCGCCTGCCGGTCGTCCGCGCATCAATGTGATCTGCCTGCCCAAGAGCCGGGTGCAACAGCTGGCCGATGCCATCAACGGCATCGCCACCCTGCAATCCATCATCAGCGACGAGCTGGCGCTCACCTCTCTCTATGAAGCGGATGACACTGTGCGCATGCTGCTGTGGCAGCCCAAGGGGCAGGATCTGCAACTGCTGGTCTTCCATCAGGGGGGGCTCTGCTTCTCCCGCCAGCTGCGCGGTTTCACCAGCCTGACCGGCGAACATGAGCCTGACGCCATGCTGCTCGATTCACTGGCGCTGGAGATCCAGCGCTCCCTCGACTATCTGGCGGGCCAGCTCAAATTGCCCGAGCTGGGGCAGATGCAGTTTGCCGTCGCTTCGCCCTTTATCGGTACCCTGGTGCGTCACATGGAGCAGACCTTCGGCTTTGCCGTCTCCGCCATGGCCAACAAGGCGGTGCTGGCCGGCGTCGAATACCTCTCGGCTTATGCTGCCGCATTGGGGGATGATCAATGAGAGTGTTATTCCCCCTTGCTGCCATGGTCAACAAGACAATGTTGCTGGCTGGCGTCGAATACCTTTCTGCCTACGCAGCCGCCATCGGGGAGGATGCGTGATGAAACGTCAGATAAACCTCTATGGTGCCGAGTTTCGTCCCAAGCGGCAGTGGGCCAGCCTCAATCAGATGGCGTTGGTATGGGGTGTTGCGCTGTTGCTGATCCTGCTAACGGCTATCGGTTACAGCTGGCAGCAGCAACAGGTCAGCCGGGCGCTAGCGCAACGCACCGCCGAGCTGGAGCTCAAGCGCAGCGAGGCCAGACGCCTCGATGCCGAGCTGGCGCGCCATCAGGCGGATCCCCGGCTGCAACAGCAACTGGTCAATAAACGGGATGAGCTGACCGCCAAGCAGGGGCTGATGCGTCAGCTCGGTAGCCTGTCTCTGCAAAAATCCCAGGGCTATGCCAGCGTGATGGCGGATCTCTCCCGCATTCGCAGCAGCAACCTCTCGTTGCAGCGCATCGAGATCAACGAAGGGCGGATCAACCTCTCCGGTTTTGCCGGACGCAGTCAGGATGTGCCGGCCTGGGTCAACCGCTTCAAGCAGACCCCGAGTCTGGTAGGCAAGGAGTTTGGTGAACTGACCCTCGGCCGTGACGAGGAGGGTCGTCTGACATTCCAGTTGAGCGGCATCGCGCGGGAGAAACCCTGATGAACCTGAAAGCACAATGGCAGGCGTGGGGCCAGCGTATCGCCCTGTTGAGCCAGCGGGAGCGGGTGTTGATCCTGCTTACCGGTCTGGTGCTGCTGGGCGCTGGTAGCATCTACGGTTGGCTCGATGGCGCCGATACCCGCCTGCAGCAGGATCGCATGGCCCTGAGCGCCGCCGAGCGCGACCTCGAAATCATGGAGCTGGAGAACCTCGGCAAACAGGCTCGGCTCAAGCGGGATCCCAATCAGGGCGTTCGCGACCAGCTGGCGCAGGTCGAAGCGGATCTGGCCCGGATCGACGATGAGCTGAAGGCCCAGACCGTCGATCTGATCCCGGCGCACGAGATGCCGCAGGTGCTGGAGGCGCTGCTCTCCCGCTCCGCCAACCTTCACATGCTGGCGCTCAGTTCGCTGGAGCCGACCCCGCTGATGGCGGGAGAACAGAAGGTCAATCTCTACAAACATGGTATCCGGCTTCAGCTTGAAGGTGGCTATTTCGATGTTTATCAATATCTTAAAGCGCTGGAAGCCTTGCCGCGCCACTTTTACTGGAAGCAGTTCGACTACCGGGTCAAATCCTATCCCGGCGCGGTGGTGGAGATGGAGATCTACACCCTGAGTACCAGCAAGGAGTTTATCCGTGGCTAGAGTGTTTGCGTTGTGCTGTTGCCTGTTCAGCGTGCTGGTAAAGGCGGAGCAGGTCGAGGTATTGCAGGATCCCACCGCACCGCTGGCGGATGTGGCGATTGGCGCCCGTGCGACCGGCGAGAGCAACACCGGTTTACCGAAGCTGCAGAGTGTGGTGCTGGGCAATGGCCCGGCGCTGGCGGTGCTCAATGGCAAGAGTTATCGGGTCGGGCAACAGGTGGATGGCTATACGCTGGTGGCCATCACGGCAGATGCCGTGGTGCTGGAAAAGGCGGGCAAACGCCACGCGGTCACACTCTTTGCCAGCAAGATCCGGGTTTGAGTCGTGCTTGCCTTTCGAGAGGTGGAGCGGCTTTATCGAGTTTAATTGCAAGTCAGGGTGCTCTAATTACATGAAAAAACACCGTCTCTGTCTGATCACCATGGCCATGATGGCCGCAGGCTGTACCACGTATCAGCACCCCGAGCCGACCCAGGCCAAGGATGCTCTCAAACAGGCCATGAACGAACAGCAGAAGCAGGCTGCCCCGCTGACCGCCTTGCCCAAATCGGTGCAGAGTGAATTGCTGCAGCTGAACCGGCCGCAGATGCCGGTCGGCATGCCGGAGAAGCGGCTGCGCATCGCGGCTCACGACGTGGAGGCGGTGGAGTTTTTCGGTTCCCTGTTCAAGGGCTCCCGCTACAGCGTGGCGGTTCATCCCGGGGTGGCCGGGCTGGTCTCGGTCGAGCTCAAGGATGTGACCCTGCCGGAGGTGCTGGCGGTGGTAGGTGACATGTATGGCTTCGACGTGCAGCGCAAGGGCAATGTCTTCCACATCTATCCGGCGGGTCTGCGCACCGAAACCATTCCGGTCAACTATCTGATGATGTCCCGCCGTGGCCTATCCCGCACCTCGGTCAGCACCGGCGGGGTGACTGCCAATGACAACAACAATGGCAGCAATAACAGCAGTTTCGACAGCGCGTCCAACAACAGCGGCAGCAACAGCTCCTCCAGCAACAACTCGAGCGGTGACAACAGCAACGGTACCCGGATCGAGACTGACACCAACAGCGACTACTGGACCGATCTGCGCGACTCCCTGCAGACCCTGATTGGCACGGGTGATGGTCGCGCCGTGATTACCAGCCCGCAGGCGGGTCTGGTCACTATTCGCGCCTATCCGAAGGAGCTCAAGGCGGTACGTGAATTCCTCAATCAATCCGAGAGTCACCTCAAGCGCCAGGTGGTGCTGGAGGCGCGGATCATCGAAGTCGCCCTCAACGAAGGGTATGAGCAGGGGGTTGACTGGAGCGGTCTCTCCGCCAGTTGGGATGGCGGCAAGGGTATTACCGGCGGCCAGTCACTTGCCAAGACCCAGCTGCCCACCACCCCCAACCAGATCTTCAGTGCGCTGGGCGGCGGCGCCGGTTTCACGATCTCTGATGGCAACTTCGAGGTGGCGGTCAACCTGCTCAAGACCCAGGGCGATGTGAATACCCTCTCCAGCCCGAGGGTCACTGCGACCAACAACCAGAAGGCGGTGATCAAGGTGGGGACGGACGAATATTTCGTCACCAATGCCTCGACCACTACGGTGACCTCGACCGGCACGGCCGAACCTATCGTGACCCCCAATGTGGAGCTGACCCCCTTCTTCTCCGGTATTGCGCTGGACGTAACGCCGCAAATCGATGAAGAGGGCAAGGTGCTGCTCCATATCCACCCTTCCGTTATCGACACAGAAGAGCAGAAGAAGACCATCAACGTCGGTACCGCCAAACCGCTGGAGCTGCCGCTCGCCAAGAGCTCGATCCGCGAGTCCGATACCGTGGTGCAGGCCAATAACGGCGACATTATCGTCATCGGTGGTCTGATGAAGACCGACAAGCAGGAGATCGTCAGCAAGGTGCCGCTGCTGGGAGATATTCCCTGGGTGGGCGAAGCCTTTACCAATCGTCGCGAGAGCACCAAGAAGGTGGAGCTGGTGATCATGCTCAAACCGACCGTGGTGGAGAAAGATACCTGGCAAAACGAGCTGCAGCGTTCCGCAGATCTGCTCGACAAGTGGTATCCGGCGAAGGGGTAAGCCATGAGCTGGCGATTGGCATCTTTCCATTCCGCCGTACTGCGGGCCGAGGCTCGCGGTCGCAGGTTCCCCGTACTGGCTGGTGAGCGCCCATGTACCTGAGCCACTTCGGCCTGCAGGAGGCGCCGTTCGGCCTCACCCCCAATACCGGCTTCTACTACGGCCTGCCCCCTCACGAGGAGGCGCAACAGGTGCTTAACTGGGCGCTGGCGCAAGGGGAGGGATTTATCAAGGTGACCGGCGAGGTGGGTACCGGCAAGACCCTGCTCTGCCGAAAACTGCTGAGCGAGCTGGGCTCGGAAGAGTGCCCGGTGCGGCTCGCCTGGTTGCCCAATCCCCACCTCAGCCCGGCCGAGCTGCGCACAGCGCTGGCGCTGGAACTGGGGTTGTCGGTGCGGGAGCAGAGTGAGCTGGATCTTACCGATCGCATCCATCGTCACCTGATCAGCCTGCACCAGCAGGGCAGTCGGGTGGTGGTGCTGATCGATGAGGCCCAGGCGCTGCCTGACGAGACTCTGGAGGCGATTCGCCTGTTTGGCAATCTCGAGACCGAATCGAGCAAGCTGCTGCAGATTGTGCTGTTCGGCCAGCCGGAGCTGGATATCAGACTGGCCAGGCCCCACCTGCGCCAACTGCGCCAGCGGATCGGCTTTTCATACTGCCTGCGCCCGCTGCGCTTTGACGAGACCCGCGCCTATCTGGAGCACAGATTGCAGGTCTCCGGCTACCGCGGGGCACCACTGTTTGCCGGCCGTGCCATGCGGATGCTGTGGCGGGCCTCGCGAGGGATCCCGAGACTTATCAACATCCTGGCGCACAAGTGCCTGATGCTGGCCTACGGTCAGGGGAGGCGCCGGATCGATAGCCGTCTGGTGAGGCTCGCCATTCGCGATACCGACGATGCCAGCCGCTTTGCGCCCTTGCGCTGGTGGCCCCTGTTACTGTTACTGTTGCTGGGGTGCGCCCTGGCTTATGGAGTCTGGCCATGAGCGTTATCAACCAGATGCTGAAAGATCTGGATCGGCGCCAGCAAGGCGCCGAGGGAACTGCCGTCTATATTGCCCCTGCGCGCCAGCAGGGGTGGTGGATGTTGCTGCTGACCCTGATCTGTGGTCTGGCATTGGGGATCCTCGGTTGGCGCACCTGGATCTACTGGCAGCAGACACACCCTGTCGTCGCCGCCAGTGAAGTGGTGGCCCCCGATGTGGTGACACGGGCCGCCGAGCCAGTCAATCCGCCCGAGCCGGTCGAGGTGGCGGCTGCGCTGCCGTTGCCGGGTGGGGATGAGAGAGTGGCTGATACCGCTGGCGGGCAGGTAGAGGGAGAAATGGCCGATGGTGCCCCCTTTGATGCCTCCAGCGATGTTGACGATTCGGAGCCGACCGATGAAGAGCTGCAGCCCGAGCTCTACGCCGAACTGGCGGCAGAGCAGCAGGCTGTCGCCAGCGCGCCGCGCAAACCCAGCGTATTGAAGATCGAGACGGTCGAGCTGTCGGCCAAGGAGCTGGCGGCACTGGCGGAGCGCAAGGCGACGACCGCCATGGCCAAGGGAAGCCTGCGGGATGCGCAGGACAACTACTATCAGGTGCTGGCCCACGATCCCTATAACCAGGGGGCGCGCGAGCAACTGGCGGGGTTGCTCTACGGCGAGGGGCGCCTGACCGAGGCGCGCCAGCTGCTGGAGGAGGGGATCCGGCTCGATCCCCAACAGGCCGATTTTCGTCTGCTGCTGGCCCGTCTTGCCATCAACGAGGGGCAGCAACAGCAGGCGCTTGGCTGGTTGTCCGGTTATCAACCTGATCTTGCCAGCAACTTGGACTATTACGCCACTTGGGCGGGTCTGACCCAAGAGCTGGGTCAAAATGCCGATGCGGCGGCGCTCTATGTGAAGCTGCTGCGCCAGCAGCCGGATCAGGGCCGCTGGTGGCTTGGTCTCGGTGTCGCCGAGGATGGTCAGGGGCACAGCCAGCGGGCACTCGATGCCTATCGCAACGCCCTGCTGCACGGCAATCTCGGCGAGGCGTCGACCAACTGGCTGGAACAACGAATTGGCCAACTAACCCCTTGATAAACGCAGATTCGATGAGCGAAGCCTCATCGGATGCGGCAACGGGTGTGAAGTAACAGATATCGGAGCAAACATGGCACAACCCAGACTGAAAATGCGCCTCGGCGACCTGCTGGTTCAGGAGCAGATCATCTCTGATGATCAGTTGCAGCTTGCCCTGCAGCAGCAGCGTCAGACCGGACGCAAACTGGGTACCACTCTGATTGACCTCGGCTTTATCAGCGAGGTACAGCTGCTGCAGTTCCTCGCTCGCCAGCTGGATGTACCATTCTTCGATCTCAATAACCTCACCATCGATGCCGCCGCGGTGCCGCTGCTGCCCGAAGTGCAGGCGCGCCGTTATCGGGCGCTGGCGGTCAATCTTACCGACGACAAGGTGACGGTAGCCATGTCGGATCCGGCGGACTTGAGTGCGCTGGATGCCATCGCTGCCTTGCTGAGCCCGCGGGAGATGGTGCTGGCGGTCGCGCGGGAAGGGCAGTTGCTGGACTATTTTGACCGCCTCTATCGCCGCACCCGCGAGATTGAGAGCTTCGCCGAACAGCTGCAGGAGGAGTATCAGGACTCCGGCTTCGAGTTGGGTTCAGGTAATCTGGGGGCCAATGACGAGGGGGAGGCGACGGTGGCCAAGCTGCTGCGCTCCCTGTTCGAGGATGCGGTGCAGGTGGGAGCGTCGGATATCCACATCGAGCCGGACGAGAAGGTGCTGCGCATTCGCCAGCGGATCGACGGCATCCTCCACGAGAATATCCTCAACGAGGTGCGCATCGCCCAGGCGCTGGTGCTGCGTCTCAAGCTGGTGGCCGGGCTCGATATCTCCGAGAAGCGCTTGCCGCAGGATGGCCGTTTCAATATGAAGGTGCGCGGCCGTGATGTGGATGTGCGGATGTCCACCATGCCGGTGCAGTATGGCGAGTCTGTGGTGATGCGTCTGCTGGATCAATCCTCCGGCATCCTGTCGCTGACCGAGACCGGCATGCCGCCGGAGATCCTGACCCGTTTCCGTCGTCAGCTCAAACGCCCGCACGGCATGATCCTGGTGACCGGCCCCACCGGTAGCGGCAAGACCACCACCCTCTATGGCGCTCTCTCCGAGCTCAACCAGTCCAGCAACAAGATCATCACGGTCGAAGATCCGGTGGAGTATCGTTTGCCCCGTATCAGCCAGGTGCAGGTCAATCCCAAGATCGGTCTCACCTTTTCCCACGTGTTGCGTTCTACCCTGCGTCAGGATCCGGACATCCTGCTGGTGGGTGAGATGCGTGACAACGAGACGGTGGAGATCGGCCTGCGTGGCGCCATCACCGGTCACCTGGTGCTGACCACCCTGCACACCAACGATGCGGTGACCAGTGCCTTGCGCCTTATCGACATGGGGGCGCCCGGCTATCTGGTGGCGAGTGCCCTGCGGGCTGTGGTCGCCCAGCGGCTGGTGCGGCGGGTATGTGAGCACTGCGTCGAGGAGAAGGCGCCCGACGAAGGGCAGGCCACCTGGCTCACCGTGCTCTCCGGCGAGGCGCCTGGCCAGCATACCTATCACAAGGGCCGGGGTTGCCAGAGCTGCAACTTTACCGGTTATTCCGGCCGGATCGGGGTCTACGAGCTACTGGAGCTGGATCAGCCGATGATGGATGCCCTGCGCCGCAACGATGCGGAAGGGTTCGCCAAGGCGGCCCGTCAACACGAACACTACCGGCCGCTGGCCCTCACTGCCCTCGATTATGCCCGTCAGGGGATCACCTCGGTGGATGAGGTGTTGCGACTGGCCGAGGATTTGGGGTAAGCGATGGCTAACTTTGCTTACAAGGGGCGTGACAGCCAGGGCAACGCCACCAGTGGCGTGGTCGAAGCGGCCAACGAGATGGCGGCCGCCGAGCAGCTGATGCGCCGTGGTGTGATGCCCACCGAGCTCAAACCGGGCAAGGCCAAGTCCGCCGCCATCGACTGGTCACTGTTGCTGGAAGGGGGCGTCAAGCTGGATGAGCTGGTGATCTTCAGCCGCCAGATGTATGCCCTGACCCGGGCCGGGATCCCGATCCTGCGTGCCATCGCCGGGTTGGAGGAGAGTACCCACAGCAAGCCGCTCAAGCGGGCGCTTCACTCGCTGGGGGAAGATCTTGGCAACGGTCGCCCGCTCTCCAGCTCGATGCAGGCGCACCCCAAGGTATTCAGCAGCCTGTTCGTCGCCATCATCCATGTGGGTGAGAACACAGGTCAGCTGGAAGAGTCCTTTTTGCAGCTCGCCAACTATTTCGAGCTGGAGCTGGAGACTCGCAAGCGGATCAAGACCGCGATGCGCTACCCCAGCTTCGTGATGATCGCCATCGGTATCGCCATGGTGATCCTCAATATCATGGTGATCCCGGTGTTTGCCGGCATGTTCGCCAAATTCGGGGTGGAGTTGCCGCTGGCGACCCGCATTCTGCTCGCCACCTCGCACTTTTTTGTCAACTACTGGTGGCTGCTGCTCGCTATTCTGGCGGGGATGGTGTTCGGTTGGCGCCGCTGGGTCGCCACCACCAAGGGCAAGCTGACCTGGCACCGCTGGCAGCTCAAGTTGCCGATCGTCGGCACCATCATAGAGCGCTCCCTGCTGGCCCGTTTTGCCCGCAGTTTTTCCATGATGCTCAAGGCAGGGGTGCCGCTGAACACCGCGCTGACCCTGGTGGCCGATGCGGTGGATAACGCCTATATGGCGGGGCGGGTACGGGATATGCGCGCCGGTATCGAGCGGGGCGAGAGCCTGCTTCGCACCGCCAGCAGCAGCGGCCTGTTCACCCCGCTGGTGATGCAGATGATCGCCGTGGGTGAGGAGACCGGTCAGGTCGATGACCTGCTGCACGAAGCGGCCGAGTATTACGAGCGCGAGGTGGATTATGACCTCAAGAGTCTCACCGCTCGCATCGAGCCGATCCTGATCGGGATCGTGGCAGTAATGGTGTTGATCCTGGCGCTGGGTATCTTCACGCCTATGTGGGACATGATGAGGGCCGTAAGAGGCAAGTAACCCCGTATCTTCACGCCAGAATGGTGGGACATGATGCGAGCGGGATGTGAGTGGTTCGTAGCAAGTAACTCGGCATCTTCACACCTGAGTGGCTGGGCATGATGAGCGTCGTAAGAGGCAATAGGGCGAGGGAGTCGAGGAGTGGATGAACAGACAGACACAACAGGATGATCGCTGGCTGGCCGGATATCGGCGGATCGCCGTGATAATGCTGTTGATGGTGATCGTCACGACCCTGGTGCGCAGCTATCAGATCAACCGGGAGGAGGCGCAACAGCTTTCGCTCACCCTGCTGGGGGAGCAATTTGCGGAGCGGGCACAGCGTTTGCACGGGATCTGGCTGAATGAGCGGCGCCCCGACACCCTGCATAGCGCGGGTCATGGTTGGCAATTTGATGAGCGTGGCTGGCCACTCGGACTGTTGCCCCTGCAATCACCATCAGAAAATTGTCGTCAGTTGTGGCTGGCGTTGGTGGGAGAGACGGAGGGGGGCATGCCACCCTTGCAGTTTCTGGCCCGCCCCGATGGCAGCGGGTGCGAGATGGGGTGGGATGGTTATTGGCTGGTTTATCTGTTTTCCGACGGGCGAGTGATTAAAAAGCCTTGAATGAGGCTAATCATATGACCCAACTACATGATTTTTTTAGGTCTGCATGAAATAATATCGGCCATTACCAAGGGAGCATGAAAATGAAACCAATGGCACCATCAATGCCAAATAACGGGATGACAAGAGTGACCGCCGGCTTCTCCCTGATTGAGCTGGTGATCGTTATCGTGATCCTGGGGATCCTGGCGGTAACAGCGTTGCCCCGTTTTCTGGATGTAACCGACGAGGCGAAAAAGGCCAGCGTCGAGGGCGTCTCGGGTGGTTTTGCAACAGGAGTGTCGCTAGTGCGGGCCCAGTGGGAAGCGGAAGGGCGCGCCAAACAGGATAGCCTCAATACCGTGCTCTATGACGGCAGCCGCTTCTATCTGACCACGCCGACCGATGCCCAGATCAGCAACGGCGAGTTGTCTCCCGGCTATCCCATGGATACTGCGGCCAGCGGCAATCCGGATGTGGATCCGGCCAATCTGAGCGCAGAGCGTTGTCTCAAGATTTGGGAGGGGTTGCTGCAAAACCCGCCCAAGGCTACGGCCAACTTCAATGAAGTACGCGGTAGCGGCAATGACCTGAAATACTATGCCACTGTGAGCAGTAATGGACTGGATTCGGTCTGTCGTTACTATCTGGTCAATAGTTTGAGTAAGGGCAGCGATGGCAAGTATCAGGATCCGCAAGGCAGTACTGATGCATTCATGAGTTTCAGTTACCGTCCGGCGTCCGGTCAGGTGACTACCAACATCAATTGACAGAGGAAAGTGAAATGAAAAAACAGGCGGGTTTTACCCTGATCGAACTGGTTATCGTGATCATTATTCTGGGTATTCTGGCGGTCACCGCTGCACCCAAGTTCCTGAATCTGCAGGATGATGCGCGTAAAGCAGCTGCTGATGGGGTCAAAGCATCACTACAGAGTGCGGCTCAGATGATTTACAGTAAGGCGGCTATCCAAGGTATTGAAAACTCTTCTGCGGCAGTCTCTGTTGCTGGCACTACCGTCGATGCCAAGTATGGCTATCCGACAGTAGGTACCATTGCAAACGCCGTTACTTTAGATGGGTGGGATGAAGTATCTGCATCCAAAGGGACCTTCAAGCCCAAGGCGGCTGGCAATAACGCTAATTGCCAAGTTAAATACAATGAGGCCACTTCAGCCGCTGCATTCAGTGTTGATGTGACAGGTTGTAGCAACTGATTGAATTATCAAGCGAGGCTTTGGCCTCGCTTTCTTCTTTCCCCCTATGAGAAAAACCATGCCTGCAACCAAGGGCTTTACCCTGATTGAACTGGTTGTGGTGATCCTGTTACTCGGGATTCTCGCCGCCTTTGTCGTGCCCAAATGGCTGGGCAAAGGCGGCGTTGAAACTCAAACTGTGCGTGATGAACTGCTGACCCGTCTACGGTTGGTACAGACCGTCAATATGCATGAGCCTGCCAACCGCTGTACCCTGCTGGTGGTCGCCTCTCCCCGTTTTGCCCACCGTACTTATGCGGCGTGTCCCGCCAGCGATGATCTGGGCAGTGGTTGGACCGATAACCTGCGCACCCGTGGTCGGCTGGTGACCGCCTCTGACGGAATCACGCTTTCCCTGAACAGCAACAGAAGCTTCGTACTCCGCTTCGATCAGATGGGCAGACCGCTAGGCAACTGTGCCAACGGTTGTACCTTGCTGGTGAGTGATGGTCGCGAAACCAGCCGCATCCAGATTGAGTCTGAGGGGTATATCCATGAGATCCCTTAAGCGCGGCTTTACCCTGATTGAGCTGATCGTTGGCATAGTGCTGCTGGCGGTGGCCTTGACCGGCATATTGGGGTTACTCATCAATCAGGCGCCGCAGGCGGTAGACCCGGTGCAGCAGGTACGCGCCGCCCAGCTGGCCCAGCGCCTCTCCGGCGAGATCCTGCAAAAGTCGTTTGATGAACATTCGGATCATAATGGTGGCCGTTATCGTTGTGGCGAGCAGGTGGCGGGGGTGAACATAGCTCCCTGCTCCGGCAGTTATGGCCCCGATGGTGAGCCGGCTCCCTACGCCTATAACGATGTGGATGACTTCGATACTGCGGGAAACTGGCGGGATGCCAGCTGGTTTACCCAGACGGCGGCGGGGATCAGCGGCGAGGAGTATCGCAACTATCAGGTCAGGATTGCGGTCAGCGCCGTCGATTTTAGCGATGGCACCTTCAAGAGTTGTACCGCACCCTGTTCTGTGGGCAAGCGGATTGATCTGCAGATCAAGCTGCCGGATGAGAGCGTACTCGACTTCTCCTTCTACCGGGGGAACTACTGATGAATCGTTCCGCTGTCGGGGGTTGCCTGCCTGTCCGAAAGTCCGCTCCTGTAACCACTTCCGGCTTCCGATTATGTCTGGCGGCTAGTCGAGCTTACCGTAAACCTGGGGGTAACAGTGGCTTTACCCTGGTCGAGCTGGTGATGGTGATCCTGCTGCTGGGCATCATGGCGACATTTACCAGCCAGTTTATCGGCATCGGCAGCCAGATCTATGGTGATGCCAGCAGTCGTGAACAGTTGATGAGCGATGCCCGTTTCGCCATGGAGCGGCTTAACCGCGAACTGCGCGATGCGGTGCCAGGATCGGAGCGGATCGAGACGCTTGATGGTACCTGGGTTGACTCGGGGGCTTGCCTGCGGTTCTGGCCTATCAGCACCTCCAGCCGCTATCTGGCGCTTAACCGTGCCATGTCGGGGAGCACGGCCACCCTTGAGCTGGTGATGGCGACCCCGGCTTCTGCTGCCAGCCCGTCGAGTGCAGATCCGTTAGCCGTCGGCAAAGGTGACTGGATGATCGTTTTCCCGGTACCTGACCCAAGTGCAGGGTCGCTGCTGAGCAATTGTGAATATGGCCGCTGTGTGGCCAGGGTTGCTGATGTGCTGGCGCCCGTCTCCGGCGCACAAACGATCCGCTATACCAATAGCGAGAGTCTGGCTGGCCTCTCTCCCGGTAGCCGTGTCTACTTTGCCAATCAACAGGTACGTTATTGCGTTGATGGGGGCACCCTCACTCGTGCCAGTGCCGCAATCGGTGCTCCTTTACCTGCGCAAGGCGTGCTGATGGCAGAGTCGCTCCGCGCTGGCGGTTTCTATCGGGAAACATCGGCATTCAACGCGGAAGGGGAGTTTGGCATGCGGTTCTTGTTCGAACGCAAGGGGGAGTCGGTCACCTTCAACCACAAGATAGAGGTGTTCAATGTGCCCTGATCCACAGGCTTTCGGACGGATGCGAGGCAGTGCCTTGATGATCGCCCTGTTTGTGATTGTGGTGATGGCGCTGCTGGCGGCTGCAATGGGCCGTTTTCTGGTCGATAGCGGCGAGAAAAATACCGTGGAGGTGCGCAGCGTGCGGGCTCTGCTGGCCGCCCAGAGCGGGCTGGAGATTGCTCTGTATCAGCTGTTTCCGAACCGGCCTGCTGCGCCATCTCCCCAGGATCGTTGTGACTGGATCAGCCCGACCCCCTCGTTCACCGGCGTTACCGGTCTGGTGCAGTGCCAAGTTGCTGTGCGTTGCACTCAGGTTCCGGTGACCTATAACGGTGCCGTGACTAATGGCTATCGTCTCGAGAGTGTCGGAACCTGTGGTTCCTCTGAACTGGATAGTGCGAGTCCCGATTTTGCCGTGAGCAGAACTCTGATGCTTGAAGCGTATGACGGAGGCGGACAATGAAATGGGTATGGGCGCTTGCCCTCTTTACTGGCCATGTCTGGGCCTTCGACCCTATCGACACAGGCACGCTCTTTCCGGATGTGGTGCAAGGGCATCATGGCAACAACAATAACGTTTGCCATCAGATTAGCGGCTACCAGCTTAGCCAACTCAACAACGCCAAGATCAACGGTTCCGGCGGTTTGCCTCTCAACTTCTGCTCCATCCAGCCGGATCAGAACAATACGCCGCGCTGCGATGATGGTACTGGCGGCTACATGGTTTGTAGCGTTACTGGCAAAGATATCCGCGGGCTGTCCCTGAGCGGGAATAATGCTTTTCCCGCCATCACCTCCAATTCGACCCAGCTCTGTTCGTTCGGTGCGCAAACGGCTTCCAGTACCTCTTATGGTGCGATGACGGTAGAAAACTGCACTATGACGTTCCCCAGCCGCAGCACCTACCTGATCAAGACGCTGACAGTGCGCAACAACGCGATCCTGGTGCTGGGGGAGGGGGATTACTTCATCGACAAGCTGATTCTGGACAGCGGTACCATCCGTCTCTCAGGCAGTGGCACCACCCGGATTTTCGTCAATCAGGATGTCAAGCTGGTCAATACGGTCAATATCAATGCCAATAATCAGGGCAGTCTCATCTGGGTTAACTATAACGACATGGTGATCGACAACCGCACCACGTTTTATGGTTATCTCTATGCCGATGGGAAGCTCACCATGAACAATAATGCCACCGTCTATGGCAGGGTGACGGCCCGCTATCTGGCCATGGATGCCCAGTCCAGCATCAATGAAGCGGTACTTCCGCCGATGCTGACCTGTTTTGTCGACGGTTTCGAAAGCAGCCAGATCAACCCCGACAGTTGGGTCGTGGCTCAGCGCAACAACAGCACATTGCCATCGGTGCAGAATGGTCGCCTGCGTCTCACCCAGAACGTCACCAACCAGGCCACGTCGGCCACTTTCCAGCGCCTCTTCCCCGGTGCAGGTAACCTGGTGACGGTCGAGTTCGATCAATACGCCTACAAGACTTCCGGCACAAGCGGGGCGGATGGCATGGCGGTGGTGCTCTCGGATGCCACCCTGACGCCACAACCTGGTGCATTTGGTGGCCCCCTGGGATACGGTTTCAAGACCGGGATCAGTGGTTTTGCGGGCGGCTGGCTTGGTGTCGGGATCGACGAATACGGCAACTACGCCAATGAGGGGGGGTCTTATAATATCGGCTCCCGACCGCAGGCCGTCTCTATTCGCGGATCCGGCTCCGGTACCTCCGGTTACCGCTACCTGGCCGGAACCGCCAGCAATCTCAACCCGACCGTCGACAGCGGTACCAACAGCAATCGCCCCCACCGCTATCGCATTACGGTCGACTCTCGCACGGCGGGCAACTCGGTGGCCACCGTCGAACGGGATAGCGGTGACGGGTTTCGTACGCTCGTTGGTCCAATCAACATGACGAGCCAGACCGGCCAAGCGACAGTACCGGGCAACTTCCTGCTGTCATTGACTGGGTCCACCGGGTCGGTGACCAACTTCCACGAGATCGATAACGTGCGGATCTGTGCGCTGCGTTCCAGTCCAGTGGGCACCCAGATCGATCATTTCGAATTCGATCACAGCGGCAATGCGCTGACCTGCAACCCTGAAACCCTGACCATTCGGGCCTGTGCCAATGCCGACTGCAGCCTGTTGGTGACCGAACCCGTGACTGCCACCCTGCAACCCGCAACGAGTAGCAGCGGTGGTTGGGTGGGAGGCAATCAAGTGAGCTTCAGCGGAGGAACCACCACGCTGGCGCTGCGACAGAATACCGCCGGTACGGTGACCGTCGGGGTCAGCGGCTCGACGCCCTCGACCAAACCGTTGAGTACCACCCTGTGCCGGGTTGGCGGTGGCGCCAAGAGTGCGGCTGCCTGTACGCTCACCTTTGCCGACAGCGGATTTATCTTCGACGTGCCCGACACCTACTCGAACCAGCCGCAGACGGTGACCATCAAGGCGGTCAAAAAGAGCGATGTGACCAAGCAGTGTGTGCCGGGGTTTGCCAGCCAGAGCAAGAGCGTCAAGTTCTGGAGCAGCTATATCACCCCCACCAGTAACCCCTATAACAGCCAGATGAGCGTCAACAGCAGTACGATTGGTGCCAGTCAGGGGGCTGCAACGCCGCTCTCCCTCGTATTCGATGCGCAGGGGCAGTCGAGCATAACGGTTAAGTACCCGGATGCGGGCAAGGTGCAACTGGATGCTCGTTATGATGGTACTGGCAGTGAAGCCGGTCTGGTGATGCTAGGCGCGGATCAGTTTGTGGCTCGCCCGGTCGGTCTGTGCATCACGCCCCCGCAAGGGGTCTGCGCGGCAGGTGACAGCAGCTGTCCGGTATTCAAAAAAGCGGGGGAAACGTTCCAGGTAGATATCAAGGCGATGGCCTGGGAATCCGCCAATGATGGGGATATCTGCGTAGGGAATCAGACTACGCCCAACTTTGTGCTGAGTGGCATTGGCTTGGGTAGCACCTTGGTGGCACCAAGCCCCGGCTCCAATGCCGTATTGGGTACTTCTACTTACAACCACGTGGCAGCGACCAACAGTGTCAATAGCCTTAGCCAGACTGTGAGCGAGGTGGGAGTATTCCGGATGACGGCGACGCCGCCAGTCAATGGCTACTTCAATTACACCATCCCATCAACCCAGAGCCAGCCGGTGGGGCGTTTTATTCCTGCCGACTTCAATCTGGTGAGCGGCGACATAGTGCCAGCCTGCAATGCGTTCTCCTATATGGGGCAGCCCTTTGGCGTCATGCTGGATGTGCTGGCTCGTAATACGATGGGCGTACAGACCCGAAACTATACGGGGCCCTTTGCCAAGGGCGAAGCCTATCTCTCGGTTGCCAATGATAAGGATGGTAAATCCCTGTCGAGCCGCTTGCGCAGTCTGCAGCCGCTGCCATGGCTCGATGGCCGTGCGGCCTTGACTACCGGTAGCAGCGAGTTTGTGCGCCTCTCTGGCACGCAACCGGATGGTCCCTACAACTCTTTGTTGTTTGGTCTGTATATGAGGGATAACGATGGCGACAGAACGCTGATTGCCAGCCCGAATTTCAATGATGCCGTGGTAGGTAACTGCAGTGGCAGCGGCTGTAATGCCCGTCAGATAGACAGTGTGCCTATGAAAGCCTATTTTGGCCGCCTGCAGGCGGGCACGGCGGCGGGTCTGGCCTCGGCACCGCTGGCCATTCCACTGCAGATGCAATATTACGAAGGGGGCAACTGGCTGCAAAACAAGGAAGATCAATGTACCCAGTTCTCTTTGGCCAATCAGGGGTTCACTTTCCTCAATCCGAGTCACACCTTTGATGCGGCGACTCGCGAGCTGAATCTGGGGGCAGGTCGCAAGATCAAGCTGGGATTGGGCAGTTCGGCACCGGGTGGGGATGCTGCACTGGCGAAAGACGGGGAGATCCTGTTCCACTTTGCCAAGCCGGACATCTCGGTGCGCATCCCCTACAAGGTCGAATTGGCAAAACAGCCATCATCGCCACTCTGGTTGTCTGACCCAACGAGTGCCAATGACGGCAACCTGCAAGGTGAGGCCATTTTCGGCTCCAGCCGGGGTAATGACAGAATTATTTATCGGCGCGAAGTATTGCAGTAATTGATGTGTAAGGGGGGTTGGCTCAACAGCATCCCCCTAAATCCTTGTTTATTAGTGTTTGCAAGCGTGTGCGAGTGAGTGATGACTCGCATTTTTGTCGCGCCTGATTGATTGGCGACAGTTTGAGCGCTTGCCCATTGGGGTGGGCATTGGTAAAGTTAGCCGGTTTTCTGCACCTCCAAATTCTTAGGATTTCCCGTAGCCATGTTCAAAAAGCTCAGAGGCGTCTTTTCCAACGATCTGTCGATCGATTTGGGAACTGCCAACACCCTGATCTATGTAAAAGATCAAGGGATCGTCCTTAACGAACCCTCAGTTGTCGCCATTCGCCAAGAGCGCGGGAACGCCAAATCGGTCGCTGCTGTCGGTCATGCCGCCAAGCAGATGCTGGGCCGTACCCCGGGCAACATTTCCGCAATCCGCCCGATGAAAGATGGCGTGATCGCCGATTTCTACGTGACCGAGAAGATGCTGCAGCACTTCATCAAGCAGGTTCACGACAACAACTATTTCCGCCCCAGCCCGCGTGTGCTGGTGTGTGTACCGTGCGGTTCAACCCAGGTTGAGCGTCGCGCCATCAAGGAGTCCGCACTGGGCGCCGGTGCCCGCGAGGTCTACCTGATCGATGAGCCTATGGCTGCTGCCATCGGTGCCGGCCTGCCGGTATCCGAAGCGACCGGTTCCATGGTGGTTGATATCGGTGGTGGTACCACTGAAGTGGCCATCATCTCCCTGAACGGTGTGGTCTACTCCCAGTCAGTCCGTATCGGTGGCGACAAGTTTGACGAAGCGATCATCAGCTACGTCCGTCGCAACTACGGCAGCCTGATCGGTGAAGCGACTGCCGAGCGTATCAAGCACGAGATCGGCTCCGCCTATCCGGGCGAAGAGGTGCGCGAGATCGAAGTCCGTGGTCGCAACCTGGCTGAAGGTGTACCGCGCAGTTTCACCCTCAACTCCAACGAAATCCTGGAAGCGCTGCAAGAGCCGCTGTCCGGTATCGTGGCCGCCGTCATGGTGGCGCTGGAGCAGTCTCCGCCGGAACTGGCTTCCGACATCTCCGAGCGCGGCATGGTGCTGACCGGTGGTGGCGCTCTGCTGAAAGATATCGACCGTCTGCTGATGGAAGAGACCGGCATTCCTGTCGTCGTGGCCGAAGATCCCCTCACCTGTGTGGCCCGTGGCGGCGGCAAGGCGCTGGAGCTGATCGATATGCACGGTGGCGATCTGTTCCACTACGAATAAGACCCAAAGCCGGCCAGCGTGCCGGCTCTTTTTTGACGACCCATGAAACCCATTTTTGGTAGAGGCCCTTCGCTTCAGTTACGGTTGTTTCTCGCCGTCATCATCTCCATCGCTGCCATCGTCGCGGATTCCCGCTTCGGTGTGTTTACCCATGTCCGCGTCTACCTCAGTTCGTTAGTCAGTCCCCTGCAATACATGGCCAATGCGCCCGGTACCCTGCTCGACACCATGTCGACCCAGGTGCAGACCCGTGCCGATCTCATCGAGCAGACCAAGCAGCAGGAGCAACAGCTGTTTACCCTGCGCTCTCGCCTGCTCAAGATGGATCATCTGGAGCACGAGAACCAGCGTCTGCGCGAGCTGCTGGGTTCACCGGTGCACAAAGAGTCCCGCAAGATGGTGGCTGAGCTGCTGTCGGTGGATTCCGACCCCTTCAGCCATCAGGTGCTGATCAACAAGGGGGCGCTGGATGGCGTCTATAACGGTCAGGCGGTGATCAACGATCAGGGGGTGATTGGTCAGGTGCTCCACGTGGGCTCCACCACCAGTCGCGTGCTGCTGATCACCGACTCCAGCCACGGTATTCCGGTGCGGGTGCTGCGCAACGACTTGCGCGCCATCGCCTCCGGCAGTGGCGAGCTCGACAAGCTGGAGCTGCGCAACCTGCCGCGCAACACCGATATTCAGGTGGGGGATCTGCTGGTCACCTCGGGTCTGGGTGGCCGTTTCCCGGAAGGTTATCCGGTGGCGACCGTGACCCGATCCGAATATGTGGAGGGCAAGCCCTTCGCCCAGGTCGAGGCCAAGCCGCTGGTAGAGCTGGATCGGCTGCGTTATCTGCTGCTGCTGTGGACCGACAAGAAACCCGAAGTACATGATGATGAGAATGGCGAACGGGTGGCAACGGCTGCCTCCGCCGCAGGAGCCACTCGCTGATGCTGCAACCTGCCAGCGGCAGGATCTGGATCTGGATTTCGATCCTGCTGGCTTTGAGCCTGTCGATCCTGCCGCTTCCTTTCGAATTTGATCCATTTCGTCCGGACTGGCTGGCCATGGTGCTCATTTACTGGGCACTGGCGTTGCCGCACCGGACCAACGTCGGCACCGCCTGGGTGGCCGGCCTGCTGCTGGATGTGCTGCTTGGCAGCACCCTCGGCGTGCGGGCCATGGCGATGGCCATCACCACCTATCTGGCAGCATTCCAGTTCCAGAAGATCCGCAACTTCTCCCTCTGGCAGCAGGCCCTGATCATCGGTGGGCTGTCGCTGGTAGGCAAGCTGACGGTGTTCTGGGCCGAACACCTGTTTAGCCGGGCCAGCCTCAACTTCGCCTACTTTTGGTCGACGTTGACGACGATGCTAATATGGCCCTGGGTGTTTCTGGTGTTGCGCAAAGTGCGGCGCCGCTTCAATATCAGGTAAATATGAGCAAAAACAACGAACTGCAACTCTATCTTGCATCGGGTTCCCCCCGTCGTCGCGAACTGTTGGCCCAGCTTGGCTATCGTTTTGATGTGCTGAAACTGGATGTGCCGGAGCAACGGGAAGAGGGGGAGAAACCGCAGGATTATGTCTGCCGTCTCGCCCGCGACAAGGCGATGGCTGGTGTGGCGTGTGCGCCGACGGCGTTGCCGGTGTTGGGTGCCGACACCATAGTGGTGCTGGGGGATCGGGTGCTGGAGAAACCGTCCGATCTGCTCGATGCCAAGGATATGCTGGAGGCACTCTCCGGCAAGGTACATCAGGTGATGACCGCGGTGGCGCTGGCCACCCCCGAGCGCTGCGATGTGCGACTGGTCACCACCAACGTGGCGTTTCGCAAGCTGGACGAGGCCGAGATTGAGGCCTACTGGCAAACCGGAGAGCCCTGTGACAAGGCCGGGGCCTACGGCATTCAGGGGATTGCCGGCAAGTTTGTCAGCCGCATCGAAGGCAGCTATAGCGCCGTGGTCGGCCTGCCGCTGCTGGAGACGGATCTATTGATCAAGCAGCATCTGGAACAACACAAGTAATTTTCCGTCAGCTGTGCTCTGCTGCGTTCTTCCTTGCGCGCGTTGTACCGGATTGGCTGTATAAGAATTCAAAACTGGAACAGGCAAGGTTACTTATGTCGGTAGAACTGCTGGTTAACGTTACCCCCTCCGAAACCCGGGTCGCTCTGGTCGAAAACGGTCTGCTGCAGGAAGTGCATGTAGAGCGTCAGGCCAAACGCGGCATTGTCGGCAACATCTACAAAGGCAAGATCAGCCGGGTGCTCCCGGGCATGCAGGCGGCTTTCGTCGATATCGGTATGGACAAGGCGGCCTTTTTACACGCCTCCGATATTGTGCCCCATACCGAGTGTGTGGCTGTGAAGGAGAAGGAGCAGTTCCAGGTCGGCAATATCGCCGAGCTGGTGCGTCAGGGGCAGGACATCATGGTGCAGGTGGTGAAAGACCCGCTGGGTACCAAGGGTGCCCGTCTCACCACCGATATCACCTTGCCTTCCCGCTATCTGGTCTTTATGCCGGGCAGCGCTCACGTCGGCGTCTCCCAGCGAATCGAGTCCGAAGCGGAGCGGGAGCGCCTCAAGCGCACCGTGGCAGGTTATGTGGATGAACTAGGCGGCTACATCATCCGCACCGCCGCCGAAGGGGTGGGGGAGCAGGAGCTGGAGCAGGATGCCGCCTTCCTCAAGCGGCTGTGGCGCAAGATCCTCGAGCGCAAGCAGAAGTATCCCCCCTGCAAGATCCTCTACGAGGATCCCAGTCTGGCATTCCGGGTGGTGCGCGATTTCGTCGGCGCAGAACTCGACAAGATCCGCGTCGACTCCCGCCAGAGCTTCGATCAGCTCAAGCGCTTCACCGAAGAGTACGTGCCGGAGCTGGCCAGCAAACTGGAGTACTACCCCGGCGAGTCGCCCATCTTCGATCTCTACGACGTGGAGAACGAGATCCAGCGGGCGCTGGAGCGCAAGGTGGAGCTGAAATCCGGTGGCTACCTCATCATCGACCAGACCGAAGCCATGACCACGGTGGATATCAACACCGGCGCCTTTGTCGGCCATCGTAATCTGGAAGAGACCATCTTCAATACCAACGTCGAGGCGACGGCAGCCATCGCTCGTCATCTGCGCCTGCGCAACCTCGGTGGCATCATCATCATCGACTTCATCGACATGCAGTCGGAAGATCACCGCCGCCGGGTGCTGCACAGTCTGGAGCAGGCGCTGTCCAAGGATCGCGCCAAGACCAACGTCAACGGTTTCTCCCAGCTGGGCCTGGTGGAGATGACCCGCAAGCGCACCCGAGAGAGTCTGGAGCATGTGCTCTGCTCCGAGTGCCCCGAGTGCAAGGGACGCGGCCGGGTCAAGACGGTGGAGTCGGTCTGCTTCGAGATCCTGCGGGAGATCATCCGGGTCAACCGTGCCTACGATGCAGATCAGTTCACCGTCTACGCAGCCCCTGCCGTAGCCGACTATCTCCATGGCGAGGAGTCCCACAGTCTTGCGGAGCTGGAAGTGTTTATCGGCAAGCAGGTGCGGGTGGTGAGCGAGCCTCTCTGCGGCCAGGAGCAGTTCGACGTGGTGATGATGTAATTGGTCTATCGCTGGCTGAGTCGGGGCTGGTTAGCCCTGGGGGTCCTGTTCGTACTGCTGGCCATGCTGGTCACCCTGGTGCGGGTCGGGGGCCCTTTGCTGAATCAGTATCGAGAGAGCCTTATCCACACTCTGCTCGGCGATTCGCAAATCAAGGTCAGCGTCGATCAAATTGGACTGAGCTGGACACAGTCAGGCCCGGCCCTCGAACTGCAACAGCTCGCCGTTGCCCCCGACTCCAAACGCTATACCGTCAAGCTCGGCAAGGCCTGGGTGCATCTCGACTTCTGGCGCACTATTAACGAGCTAAAGCCGGTGTTTGGCGAGCTGATCCTCAGCGATGGCGATATCACCCTCGACTTGCGCCAACCGGCTGACGACAGCCCTTCCGGCGATCCCCAGCAGGGCGCCCTGCTGCGCTTTCTGCTGACCCAGCTCTCCACCTTTGACATCCATAACACCCGGCTCAATGTCACCACCGCACTGGGCGACATGCGAGCACTCGATATTGCCCAACTGCGCTGGCAGAATCGTGGCAAGCGCCATCAGGGGGTCGGTAAGGCCTATCTCATCAACGGGGTAGGCGAGAGCACCCTGGACCTGATACTCGATGTAGATACGCCACAAGATCGGCTCGATCGCCTCAAGGGGCAGCTCTATCTGGGTGCCCGCCAGCTCGATATTACCCCGACCCTCGCCAGGATCCATGCGGGCGAACCCAAGGTTGCCGGTCAGCTCGACTTCCAGCTCTGGAGCGAGTTTGACAGTGGCAAGCTGGGCAATACCCTGCTGGCGTTTGGCAACAACTACCTGATCTGGAAGGATCCCAAGAAAGGGGAGATGCACCGCTTCGGTCTCGATGGTGGCAAGATCCAGCTGCGCCGTGACGGCACTGACTGGCAACTGGCTAGCCACAACGTCACCTTCAAGCTGGATGGCAAACCCTGGTTGCAGAGCCGCTTGCAACTGGAACGGATCGGGGATCGGGTGCAGGGCTATCTGCCCAGTATTGAGTTCGACAAGATCACCCAGATCAGTCAGCTGGTCTCGGCGCTCTACCCCACACTCTGCGAGACCCTGCGCCAGACCAATCCGCAGGGGGCGGTGCAGGATCTGACGCTGCTGGCCAATGCCGACTGGCAGGATCTCTCCTTCAGTGGCCGCTTCAGCAAGGTGCGCCTCAAGGCCTGGCAAGATATACCCGGAATGCAGGATCTCAACGGCGAGTTCTGGCTTACCCCGACCGGCGGTAGCGCCAGATTGGCGCTGGCGAATGACAAGGTGGATCCCGCCCGTCACTTCAAGATGCCGATCCCGGTCGACAACTTCTCGGCCCGCCTCGACTGGTGGCGCGAGGAACAGGGCTGGGTGCTCTACGGGCAGGATATCGCGCTGGATAACCCGGATCTGACCCTGGCCAGCCGTTTCCGCCTCGATCTGTTCGAGCACCCTTTCCTCGCCCTGACCGGCCGCATCGATGTGAAGAATGCGGGCCATGCGGATCGCTACTTCCCGCTGCAGGCGATGGACAAGGGGCTGGTGGATTACCTGAGTGGCGCCATCAAGGGAGGCAAGGCCAAGGGGGCCGACCTGCTCTGGTATGGGGAGTTTCGGGATTTCCCCTACGACAATGGCAAGGGCATCTTCCAGGTGGCGGTGCCGCTGGAGCAGGCCACCTACGAGTTCTTCCCCGGTTGGCAACCGCTTACCGATCTGCAGATCGATCTCTTGTTCCAGAATGCCGGTCTCGATATGCGCAGCCGATCCACCAAACTCGGCAAGGCGAGCTCCGACTCGGTGCATGCCTGGATCCCGGATCTCTCCCCCGGCGCCCACCTCTATGTGGATGCCAAGGTGCAGGGGGAGGGCAAGGCCATCAGCGACTACCTGCAGGACTCCCCGCTGGGCAGTTCGGTAGGTCAGGCGCTGCGGGAGATCGAGATCCGCGGCCCGATGGCAGGATCGGTCAAGCTCGATATTCCTCTCGATGGCGAGAGCGAGGTGAAGGCGAGTGGCGATGCCACCTTCAGCAACAACAAGGTGCGGGTCGCCAGTCTGGATCTGCCGCTGGAGAAGGTCGAGGGGCGCCTCGAATATGACAACGAACAGACCCGTTTCAGTAACCTCAAGGCGAGTTTGTGGAACCAGCCGCTGACCCTCGACTATCAGGGGCGCCAGCATCCGGATCACTATCAGGTCGACCTCGATTTCAAGGGGCAGTGGGATAGCCGCCGCCAACCCGCCGCCATCTCCTCGTACGGTATCCTCAACGGCCGCAGCAACTGGGGCGGCAAGCTCGGGTTGACCTTGCCCGAGAGCAAGCCATTCAGCTTCCAGCTGGCGCTCGACTCCAACCTGCAGGGGATGGGGCTGGATCTGCCGCTGCCTCTGGCCAAGAGCAGAGCCAGCCGGCTGCCGCTCAAGGTGATCGCCCGTGGCCGGGATGGCAGCGCCGACATTCGCGCCGTGCTTGGGGCTGATGTGGATATGCAGACCCGACTGGTTTACGGCGAAGGGGTGCCTTATCTCAGCCGGGTGCGGGTCGATGTGGGACAGCCGGGTGCCCGGGTGCTGCGCGATGCCCCCATGCTGCTTGCCATCAACCAGCAGGAGGCTGACGTTGGCAGCTGGCTGGCACGACTCAAGCAGTGGCTGCCAGCGCAGAACCAGACCGGCAATGCGGTGGTTGGACCGGCCTTCTTGCCGCAGGAGTGGTGGGTGGATGGGCAGCTGGCTCGCGCCTATATCGGCAGTGCCACCCTCAAGGCGGTACGTTTCACCGTGGGGCCGACCAATCAGGCGACCGAGGTGATGATCGACAGCCCCGACGTGATGGGGGTGATCCGCCAGCCCGCAGTAGCCAATCGCCCGGTAGACGCCAAGTTTGCCCGCATCTTCTGGTCCGGCAAGAGTTCGGATCTCAGTCCGGATCCCGATGCCAGGCAGGATAACGCCATCATGGCCTCCATCCCCTGGCTGACATTCAGCTGCGTCGATTGCCGCTTTGGCGCATTGCCGCTCGGCGAAGTGAAAGGGGAGCTGGTGCCCGGCGCCAACAAGGTGACCCTCAAGGGACTGGATATGCGGCTGGCAGGTAGTCAGCTCACCGGCAGCGTCGACTGGCTGGCCGATGGCAATCGGATGGAGACCCGCGCCCGTGGCAAGCTGACTAGCAACAACAGCGAGCTGCTGCTCAAGCGGCTCGGCTACACCTCCCCCATCGGCGATGCCCCCGGCTCCCTCGCTTTTGATCTGAACTGGCAGGATGTGCCCTATCGCCCGAGCCTGCCGACTCTGGGGGGCAGTGCCAACTATCAGCTGGAGGGCGGCACCCTGCGCGAGGTCAACGACAAGGGAGCACGGCTGCTCTCCCTGCTCAGTCTCGACTCCCTGCTGCGCAAGCTGCGCCTCGATTTTCGCGATGTGTTCGACAAGGGTTTCTACTTCGAATCCATGTCTGCTTCTGCCACCATCAAGCAGGGGCAGGTCAGCAACAATGATTTCTATATGAAGGGGGCGGCAGGCAATCTGCGCGGCGAGGGGATCGCCGATTTGGTGCGCTGGCGGCTCGACTACGAGCTGAGCTTTTCCCCGAATCTGGGTGGCACCCTGCCGGTGGTGGCGGCCTTTTCCATCACGCCGATCACGGGTCTCTATGTGCTGGCCCTCTCCAAACTGCTGGAGCCGGTGGTGGATGTGGTGACCCGCATCGATTTTCGCATCTCGGGCCCGCTCGACGCACCCAAGCTGATCGAGGCGGGACGAGATCGCGCGCGCATCAAGCTCAACCAGCAGCAGAAAGAGGCGGTTGACGCCGTTGCCCCCGGCCTGCCGACCCAAGAGGTGACCCCTTTCCTGCTGAGCCCTAAACACGCGGGGCCCGCTCAGCGCTGAACGAGCGGCCCGGCACCATCACAAGGAGTGAGCCATGATCCGACATATCCTGCTGATCGCCTTCAAGCCGGGCACCCAGCCTGCCCAGATAGATGCGGTGCGTACCGCCTTTCTCGCCATTCCCCATCAGGTCAGCGGCGTGACCGCCATGGAGTGGGGGGAGAATGACAGCCCGGAGGGGAGGGATGATGGCTTTACCCACAGCGTGCTGATGACCTTCGCCGACGAAGCAGCCCGCCAGCGCTATCTGCCCCATCCGGATCACGATGCCCTCAAGGCCATCTTCCGCCCGGTGCTGGAGCGCATCATAGTGCTGGATTACACCCTGCAGGCGGGGGATGCTGTCACCGTCTGATGGCCCAAGCGACAAGGAGAACGTCATGTGGTTAGCCGCAATACAGCTGGTATCTGGCCGTCACTGGCAGGATAACCGGGAGCAGATCGCCGCCGAGCTGGCAGCCTTGCCAAAAGAGCGGCCGCTGCTGGTGCTGCTGCCGGAGAACTTTGCCCTGTTTGGCGAACGACAGGGCTATCTGGATGGTGCCGAGGCAATCGTCTCCGATCCCAGCGCCACTCTGAGCGGAGCAACGCCCATTCAACAACAACTGGCCGAATGGGCCCGCGATTATGGCATCTGGCTGGTGGCTGGGGCTATGCCGACCACCATCGCAGGTTCTGACCATATCCACACCAGCTCGCTGGTGTTTGACCCAAGTGGTGAGCTTAGGGGCCACTACCACAAGATCCACCTGTTCGACGTGGATGTGGCGGACAATCACGGTCGCTATCGGGAGTCGGAAACTTTCAGTGCTGGTCAGGACTGCGTGCTGGTGGACTCCCCCTTTGGTCCCCTCGGCCTCTCGATCTGTTATGATTTGCGCTTTCCCGAGCTCTACCGCCAGTTGGCCCGTGCCGGTGCCCGCGTGCTGCTGGTGCCTGCCGCCTTTACCGCCGTGACAGGCGAGGCGCACTGGGAGCCGCTGCTGCGGGCTCGCGCCATCGAAAACCAGTGCTACGTAGTCGCGGCCAATCAGGGCGGCACTCACGAAACGGGGCGCCAGACCTGGGGCCACAGCATGGTGATCGACCCCTGGGGCCGGGTGCTGGCCAGCAAAGAGTCCGGGCGCGGCACAGTGCTGGCGAAGATGGAGCCCGGGCTTATCGACGAATTGAAACGCACCATGCCAGTGCTGCAACACGCCCGTTTGCTCTGATGGTGTGGTGAAAAATTGAAACGCAGCCGTTTGCCCGTGCTGGAGCATGCCCGTTTGTTGTGATGGTGTGGCTTGTTGCCAACCCGTCGGCAAGACGATTTAAAACAGCTCGTTACGAGAGTGGAGAAGAAGATTGAGTCTATTGAGCCAGGTTAGTGCCTCCCTGTTGGCCCCGAACGACCTCGACGAAGGGCGCCTGCAGCAGCTGCTCTGCAGCCTGATGAGCCATCAGGTGGAGTTCGGCGATCTCTATTTCCAGCGCAGCTGGCACGAGTCCTGGATGCTGGAAGATGGCATCGTCAAGGATGGCAGCTACAACATCGATCAGGGGGTCGGGGTGCGCGCCGTCAGCGGCGAGAAGACCGGTTTCGCCTACTCGGACGAGCTGAGCCTGCTGGCGTTGCAACAGTCGGTGACTGCCGCTCGCGGCATCGCCGCAGCAGGTGCTCACGGCAAGGTGAAGGCGTGGACTCGCACCGAAGCGAACCTGCTCTATCCGGCCATGGATCCGCTGCAGACCCTCGACAAGCACCAGAAGATCGCCCTACTGGAGCAGATGGACAAGTTCGCCAGAAGTCTGGACCCCGCCATCAATCAGGTGATGGCCTCCATCAGCGGCGTCTACGAAGAGGTGCTGGTGGCCGCCACCGACGGCACCCTGGCCGCTGATGTGCGTCCGCTGGTGCGGCTGTCGGTGACCGTGATCGCCGAGAAGGGGGATCGCCGCGAGCGTGGCAGTGCCGGTGGCGGTGGCCGCTTTGGTTACGACTGGTTCCTCGAACTGGACGGGCTGGAGAGCCGCGCTTTTGGCTATGTGCGTGAAGCGGTGCGTCAGGCGCTGGTCAATCTGGAAGCCATCGACGCGCCAGCCGGCACCATGCCGGTGGTGCTGGGCTCCGGTTGGCCCGGCGTGCTGCTGCACGAGGCGGTAGGTCACGGTCTGGAGGGGGATTTCAACCGCAAGGGATCTTCCGCGTTTGCTGGCCGCATCGGCGAGCAGGTGGCCTCCAAGCACTGCACTATAGTCGACGACGGCACCCTGCCGGGTCGGCGCGGCTCCGTCTCCATCGATGACGAGGGGACGCCGGGTGGCTACAACGTGCTGATCGAGAACGGCATCCTCAAGGGCTATCTGCAAGACAAGCAGAACGCCCGTCTGATGGGGGTACCGCTCACCGGCAACGGGCGCCGCGAATCTTACGCCGCCATGCCGATGCCGCGCATGACCAACACCTACATGCTGGCGGGCCAGCATGATCCGGCTGAGATCATCGCCTCGGTGAAGAAGGGCATTTATGCCCCCAACTTCGGCGGCGGTCAGGTGGACATCACCTCCGGCAAGTTTGTCTTCTCCGCCTCCGAGGCTTACCTCATCGAAGATGGCAAGATCACCGCCCCCATCAAGGGGGCGACCCTGATCGGCAACGGCCCCGAGGCGATGAGCCAGGTCTCCATGGTGGGCAGCGATCTTGCGCTGGATCGCGGGGTCGGCATCTGCGGCAAGGAGGGGCAGAGCGTGCCGGTCGGTGTCGGCCAGCCCACCCTCAAACTGGATCAACTCACCGTGGGTGGCACCCAGTAAGCCTCGACGCAGAACAAGAACAGAGAGAAACCATGCTTACCCTGTCGAAAATATCCAATATCAGGAGCCAGCTCTCCCCCAGCGAGCTCAAGATTGCCGATTACATCCTCTCCTGTCCGGAACAGGTGACCCACTTCTCCTCTCAGGAGCTGGCCCAGCAGGCGGAGGTGAGCCAGTCGAGCATAGTGAAGTTCACCCAGAAGATCGGGTTCAAGGGCTTCACCGCCTTCAAGCTGGCGGTCAGCGAGGATCTGGGGCGCAAGCATGCCATCAAGACCGACAATGTCGGTGATCTCTACAATGGCATCGGGCGAGACGATGATCTGGAGACCATGGCCAAGAAGCTGGCGCAGGAGAAGATAAATTCTATCATCGAGACCACTCAGGCTCTCGACAGTGCTCTGCTGAAGCAGGTACTCGACACCATAGATGGCGCTGGGCGGGTACAGCTGGTGGGGATTGGCGGTTCGGCACTGACCGCCAAGGATCTCTGGTACAAGTTGCTCAAGATCGGTGTAACTACCCTGTTTGCCCAGGATAGCCATGTGCAGATCTCCATCGCCCAGACCCTGGGACCGGGTGATGTGCAGCTGGTCATCTCCTATTCTGGCGCCAGCCGTGATGTGCTGGCGGCGGCCGAGCTGGCCAAGCGCAATGGTGCCACCCTGATTGCCGTGACTTCGTTCCGGCAAACCCAGTTGCGCCAGATGGCCGACATGGTGCTGGATACGGTGGCGGAGGAGAACGAACTGCGTATCTCTTCCATCTCCTCCCGTACCGCCCAGAACACCATTACCGACATCCTGTTCCTCGGCCTGGTGCAGCGCAGAGACGAGCGAGCCTGGGCCCTGATTGACGGTACCCGGGATGCCATCGACCGACTCAACAAGGAGTGATGACTGCTCTCCCGCAGCATCATCCGTACAACAAAAAACCACCTGAACAGGTGGTTTTTTGTTGTCTGCTAGAGGTCAAGGGCCCAGCGGATAAAGGCTTTACGCCGCTTGGCATCGGCCGCCAGATAGAGTTCCCGCAGGGTGGCATCCGCCTGCTCCGGCGTAAGTGCCGAAGCTGTATGAGCGGTAGTTGCGGCTTGTGTTGCGAAAATGGGGGCCGGACTCACTGTTGGCGTATGGCTTGCCAGCAGGGCCTGGTAATCGGTGCCCAGACTATCCTGGTTGCGTGGCAGGGCTTGTAGTGCCAGCGGTTGTGAGGTGCCCTTGTCGTCACTCAGCAGCAGGGCCGGGCTGGCGGCAAACTGGCGGATAGCCGAGGAGCTGGTCAGCACCGGGGTGGTCAGTTGCAGCGTCCCTTGTGATGGTGCTGTAAGGGTAACCAGCAGAGGAGCCGAGGTCACGCGTCCCTGGCTCTCGTTGGTGGAGCGAGGGTCACTTGGGCTGTCAAAGCGGACCAGCAGTCGGGACTCTCCCGCCGGGAGCTCAATGATCCGGGTGAAGGCCGAGGGTTTGCCCTGTGGCGAGGCGAGCAGGGTGAGGGTATCGGCCAGCTCCAGTCGGGCGGCCGTGGCCGGTACGCTGAGCAGCAGGGCAAACAGGGGGGATAATAGTAGGGGAGAGAGCAGGGAGGATCGTGCCATCATAAGACTCCATGAAGGAGCCGGCCCGCAGGCCGGCAACCAGATCAGAATTCGTAGCGCAGGCCGAGGTGGTAGAAGCTCTCGCTGTTGCTGCTGCCACCAAAGCTGGTGATGGTGCTACCAGCCAGACCATCTTCACCATTGCGGATCACATAGGCGCTGTAGAGGGAAGATCGCGGGGTGAGCTTGTATTGCAGCTCCAGCGTAGTATCGCGCAGTGCCATCTGGTCGCCACCCTCGTTGACGAGGTGACGATAGCCTGCGCGGGCCGCCCACTTCTGGTTGATGTCATACACCGCGGTCAGTTCCCACACCTTGTCTTCACTGTCGGCACGGCCATCGCGATAGGTCACCTGATCCTTGCTATAGAGGGCACCCAACATCAGAGGGCCGAGATAGTAGCGGGTACCGATCCCTGCGAAGCGATACTCATCGGCATTGGGATCGACCTTGCTGCCACTGCTCTGGGCTGCTTTGGTCTGCTGATACGCCACGACCGGAGCCAGTTTGCCTGCATTGCCCAGATCGAAGGTGTAGCGCAGGGCGCCGTTGTAACCGTAATCAAGATCCGAGGTGCCGTTACCAAGGATGTAGGCGAGCGAGAGATCCAGATTGCCGAGGGTGTTCTGGTACTGCAGGGTGCCATCCTGACGGAACACCTGCACGGCGGTGGAGTCCACCTTGCTGGCCTGACGAGCCATGGAGACATCAGAGGCGGCAAACACATCGCCAATATCGGTGAACATGATGAGGCCGGAAGAGACGCGCCCGCCGGTCACCTTGCCCCACTGACCACCATCGATCCCTGCCCAGACGTAACGGGCAGTGAGGTCGCTGCTGTTCTTCTGCACGTTGTTGGCGTATTCGGCTGCATTGACCTGATATTGCGCCATGCCGATCACTGCGACATCGTCATTGACGGTCTGACGGGCGGTAAAGCCGATACGGCCATCGAAGTCACCCTGATCATTGCCGCTCTTCTTGTCGGAAATATTGAAGCCAAGACGGCCGTAGAGGTCGACGTTGGAGCCATCGTCAGCCTGATAGATGACGGCCGCATGAGCGGAACCTGTGCCGAGCAGTGCGGGAAGAACCAGAGCAAGCATGGATTTTTTCATTTTTTATCGTTCCTGTACGGGCTCTGTGCCAGAGCCGGGATGAGTTTGGCCATGACCCCGATTGCTCGGGGCCAGACCTTGGCTAGAAATCCGGAGGAGGGATTAACTCAGATCGACGTTCTTGCAGCCGAACATCAGGGTGAAGAGATAGCCGCCGAGGTAGGCGACGGCGAGGCCGACCGCATAGACCATCATGCCGGGGAAGATCCCCTGGGCGGAGGTCATCAGCGGCAGGGCGACGATACCGGAGGGGCCAAAGACGGTGTTGAGGCCGACCGGCAGACCCAGCCAGGAGATCAGGCCAACCACGAAGCCCCCCAGCGAACCACCGCAGCAGGCCGTGATAAAGGGTTTGACCCGCGGCAGGGTGACGCCGTAGATGAGCGGCTCACCGACCCCCAGAATGCCCGGAATGATGGTGCCCTTCACCTGAGTGCGCAGTAGGGAATCCTTGCCTGCCCGGCTGTAGAGCGCCAGCGCAGCCCCTACCTGTCCGGCACCGGCCAGCGCCAGGATAGGAAACAGGGAGTTGAAGCCCTGGGCATCCATCAGCGCAAAGTAGACGGGAACGAACCCCTGGTGGATGCCAAACATCACCGAGATGAGGAACAGGCCAGCCAGAATAGCGGTACCGAACGGGTTGCCATTGAGGTTGATGAAGAGCCAGGACATGCCGTTATAGAGCTGCACGCCGAGGGGCATGATCAGGATAAAGGTGACAGCTCCCATGATCAGCAGGGTGATGCAGGAAGTGAGGATCATATCCAGACTGTCCGGCATGTAGCGGCGAACCTGGCGCTCAACCGAGGCGCCTATGATGCAGGCGATCAGCACGCCGATGATGTTGCCGCGGGGATCGATCTGATGGCCGAAGAAGTCGGTGATACCGGAGTAGATGCCGCTGCTGGCCTGAGGGTCATAACCCATGACAAACAGAGAGGCGATGATTGCACCGTTGACGCCGGAGCCACCAAACGCCTTCTGGGCGTTGTAGCCGATCAGGATGCTGAGGAAGCTGAACAGTCCCTTGCTGAAGAGCTTCATGTAGCCGACGAATTCGGCCAGCATGCCCCCTGTCTGCTGTCCTTCCAGCAACAGGGTCTGTTCGATCAGGGTGGCACAGCCGAGCAGCAGACCCGCAGCGATAAAACCGGGGATCAGCGGAGTGAAAATGGTGGCAAACTTGGCCAGGAAGCGGTGCGCCGCACTGCTCTGCTTCTGCTTCAGCGCCTGCTTGTTGGCGGCGGCGATGTCGCCAAGATCCGCAGGTTGCGGGCGGGGGGCGGTGAGGATGCCAGCATCCGTACTCAGCATACCGTTCATCATTTCGCAGGCGGTCTGGGCTTTGCCCGGACCAAGCACGATCTGGAACTGGTTGTCGCTTTCAATCACCCCCATCACCCCGGCGATCCGTTTGATAGTATCGCGATCGGCATGCAGGCTGTCCGCCAGGCTCAGCCGCAAGCGGGTCATGCAGTGGCCACAGTTGGTGATGTTATCCCGGCCGCCGATGGCCTGGATGATCTGGCCAATCATGGAATCAGTTATTTTTGCCATAAAGAACCCGGTCAGTCTGATGTGAGGGGGTGGATGCCCCCGCTGATGTGGTTATCCTGTCGCCATTGCTGGCGCGGCCAATGTGCGGTCGGCCGATTAATCAGTGCATTTGCTGATAAAGCCGCCGCTGTTTTTCAGCCGCTCTCGTGCTTCGCTGGCAGAGATATTGGCCAGGATCATTACGATGGCGGTCTTGCAGTGGCTATCTGCGGCGGCAAGAGCCTGCTCGGCCGTGCCACGGTCACATTCGGTTGCTTCCATGACGATGCGCTTCTGGCGTTCCACCAGTTTGGCGTTGGTCGCCTCCACATCCACCATCAGATTGCCGTAGACCTTGCCGGTGCGGATCATGGCACCGGTCGAGAGCATATTGAGGATCAGCTTCTGGGCTGTGCCCGCTTTCATGCGGGAGGAGCCGGTCACTATCTCGGGTCCGACCACGGCGACCATGCTGATGTCGGCCGCTTTGGCGAGCGGGCTGCCCGGGTTGCAGCTGATGCTGCACACTGTGGCACCCAGGCTCCTGGCATACTGCATGGCGCCCAGTACATAGGGGGTTCGTCCACTGGCTGCGATACCCACCAGTACATCGTTGGTACTGAAGTGGATGTTTTTAAGATCGTTGGCACCGAGTTCTGCATCGTCTTCGGCATTCTCCACCGCCTGCAGTATGGCCTTGTGGCCCCCGGCAATCAGGCCGATGACCCGTTCGGCAGAGACACCGTAGGTGGGTGGGCATTCGCTGGCGTCCAGAATGCCGAGGCGCCCGGAGGTGCCTGCCCCGATGTAGATCAAGCGGCCGCCTTTGCCAAATGCCGCAGCAATAGCATCGACCGCCTTGGCGATCTCGGGCAGCAGTTGGCCTACAGCCACTGCTACGTGTTGATCTTCTTGATTGATGATCCGCAGCATATCCAGCGTCGGGAGCTGATCGATCTCGATGCTGGCTGGATTGCGGGTTTCAGTAATCATGCTTGATAGGTCAATGGTCATCGCTTCCTCTACTTCAGGTCGTCGCCATTCCCGGCGTAAATCATTCTTCTCGATGCGGGTCATCATGCTCGATTTTTGATTTTTATTATGAGACTGATGTCGCATAATAAATTATTCCAATTATTTTCTTTTTAAAGGAGGTAAAATTCCATCAGAGGAGCATAGAGAGAAGAGGGAGTGACAGGGGGATTGGCTAGCCTGCTTGATGGACATGCAACAAAAAGCCCCGGTCAGTAGGCCGGGGCTTGCAGAATCATCGGTGTTAATTGACCGAGATGGCGCGGGCGTCGATGAAGTAACGGGCTTTACCCTGTTTGTCGATCTGGATTTTGGCGAGCAGCCTCTCTTGCTGCCTGTGTTCCCACAGTTGTTCTATGTTGGCAAGAGCTGGATTGGCTATGCCGAGCACATTCAGGTATTCGTGAAACAGGCTATGACTGCCGATTTCGGTCAGCATCTTGGTCATATGGGCACTCTTCTGGAACAAGGGGGGCAGATACAAGATAGCCATGTCGAGCTGAATGAGTGCTGTACAAAAAACAAACAGGGCTTCTGGCAACAGCAGAGATAATGCGGGTCAGCGAGTGCGGGATCGCAGACAACAAAAAGCCCCGTTCGGTGGAGCGGGGCTGGCTGGTTATTCGGTATCAGTTGATGGATATTGCGCGAGCATCGATGAAGTAACGGGCATTGCCCTGTTTGTCGATCTGGATTTTGGCGACCAGCTGCTCCCGCTTTTTATATTCCCAGTGTTGCTCAATCTTGGCGAGGGATGGGCTCGCAATCCCAACCACGTTCAGGTACTCGTGAAACAGGCTATGGCTCCCTATTTCGGTCAGTATCTTCTCCATCTGCATACTCTCCTGAAGTTGAGTGGGTATTCATCAACAAACCTATCAGCGTCCGTCTGAATAAAGTCTGTATAAAAAACAAACTAACCCATTTTTGTGTCAATAACATGATCAGGAACAAGATCAGTGCAGATCGTCAGGGACTTTTTGATACCGTTTTCAATCAGGGCTGACGGGCTTTTGCGGCAACTGATCAAACGTGCCGGAAGCCTGCGGTAGCGCCGGTGCGGTTTGCACGGCCTGGCCACCGTGGAAGACCGGATCCTGTGCCACTTCCTTGATGCCGTTGATGCAAAACTGCATACCCATGCAGACCAGCAGGAAGCCCATGATGCGTGTCATGGCATCGATGCCGGTGGCGCCAAGGATCTTGCAGACCGGATCCGCCAGCTTCAATACTCCCCAGCTGATCAGGCTCATCAGGGCAAACGCAGTGACCATGGCGCCATAGATGGTGAGGCGGTTGTACTCGTCAGGCAGCTCGGCAATCTGGGCTGCCCCGCTTATCACCAGCGCCATGGTGCCCGGCCCGCACATGCTGGGCATGGTGAGTGGTACGAAGGCAATGCTCTGGTTGATATCGACCCCGCTCTGCTGGCTGGGGGCGGGGAACAGCATGCGAAAGCCGATAAAGCCGATGATGAGCCCCCCGGCCAGGCGCAAACCCGGAATGGAGATACCGAACAGATCCAGAATCGAGGATCCGATAAAGAAAGTGATGCAGAGGGTGCAGAACAGATAGATGGCCGCCATATTGACCTGACGTCGCACATGTTCGCGCGACATCCCCTTGCTCAGCCCCAGCAGCAGGGTGGCCGTGGTAGGCGGATTGACCATGGGCAGCAACGCCAGCAAAGCGAGAAATACGACCTGAAAGAACATGTTGAGCCTCGGATAGCAGGGATGAATGGGAATACCTTGATCCAGGTGGTCACCTGACTCAAGAGGGAGGCTATCTTATGCTGGCGAAACTGAACATAAGCAGTACAAAAAAGCCCCGGCAGATACCGGGGCTTGTTGTTCGGGTCAGGCCGCTTGCGGTGCTTGCTGCTGCCGGATGGCCCGTTGCTGGAACCAGAGCCAAAGACCGATGGCGAAACCCAGCACCGACAGGCTCACCACATAGTGGGAGGGGGCCAGCATGTCGCTCTTCATCCATAGGGTCACCGCCATCGGGGTGAGGCCGCCGAAGATGGCGTAGGCCACGTTGTAGGAGAATGACAGACCGGAGAAACGCACCACCGGCGGGAAGGCGTTGACCATCACGTAAGGCACGGCGCCGACAATCCCGACCGCAAAGCCTGCCAGCATGTAGAGCGGCACCAGCTGGCTCGTACCGGCCGCCAGACCGTGATAGAAGGCGTAGCTGGAGCCCGCCAGCAGCAGGGAGCCGAACATGAAGGTGAGACCGCTGCCCAGCAGGTCGATCAGTCGACCATAAACGATGCAGCCGAGGGTCAGGGCCACGATCGCCAGCGAGTTGGCGGTCAGGGCGTCCGCCGGGCTGATGCCATAGACCTTCTGCAGATAGGTCGGGGTCATCAGGATCACCACCACGATACCGGCGGAGAGCAGCCAGGTGAGCAGCATGGAGACCACCACGCTGCTCTTGTGGTTGCGCAGCACCGACTTGAGGGGCAGCTCGTCAGCCAGGGTCTTGTTGGCCTTCATCTCGGCGAAAACCGGGGTCTCGTGCAACCAGCGACGCAGGTACATGGCGACGATGCCGAAGATACCGCCCAGCAGGAAGGGCACTCGCCAGCCCCAGTCACTCACTTCGGCCGGGGTCAGGCTCTTGTTGACCGCAGTGGCGATGAGGGAGCCGAGCAGGATGCCGGCCGTCAATCCCGCCGTGAGCGTACCGCAGGCGACCCCGACCCGACGGGCAGGAACGTGCTCGGCGACAAATACCCAGGCGCCCGGCACTTCACCGCCGATGGCGGCGCCTTGCAGGATCCGCAATCCCAGCAGGGCGATGGGGGCGCCGATGCCGAGCACCGCATAGGTGGGCAGCAGACCGATCAACAGGGTCGGCAGCGCCATCATGATGATGCTGAGGGTGAACATCCGCTTGCGACCGATGAGATCGCCAAAGTGGGCCATGATGATGCCGCCGAGCGGGCGGGCCAGATAACCGGCGGCGAAGATGCCGAAGGTCTGGAACTGGCGCAGCCACTCGGGAATGTCGGCCGGGAAGAACAGCTCGCCGATGACCACGGCGAAGAAGACGAAGATGATGAAGTCGTAAAACTCCAACGCACCGCCGAGGGCAGCCAGACTCAGAGTTTTGTAATCCTGTCGATTGAGGGGGCGGGCGTGATCGTGTTGTTGTGTGGTCGTGGTCATATCCGTATGTTTCCCATCGGTTTTTTTAGTTATTGTCACCCCGGACAAGGGGTATATACAGGTGATCGAGAGTATGCTGCCTGCCTCTTGTGTGTAAATCGCGCAATTCGCAACACTGTCTTGCATCTTTTTGGGGCAATCCGAGTGCCCCGCTGGCGGAGGAATGATGGAAAAGAAACGGGTACTGCTCTCCTGGAGCAGCGGCAAGGATTGCGCATGGGCTCTGCATCAGTTGCGGCAGGATCCCGCCATCGAGGTGGTGGGGCTGTTTACCACCCTCAATCAGGCATTCGAGCGGGTGGCGATGCACGGGGTGCGCAAGCAGCTGTTGACCGAACAGGCCGCCTGCGTCGGGCTGCCCCTCATCACCATCGATCTGCCCTGGCCCTGCAGCAACGAGGATTACGCCCGCATCATGACCGGCTTTATCGCCGATGTGGTGGCACAGGGGATCCGCCATATGGCCTTTGGCGACTTGTTCCTTGAGGATGTGCGCGCCTACCGTGAAAAGCAGCTGGCAGGCTCCGGCATCGAACCACTGTTCCCGCTGTGGGGCAGCAATACCCGTGAACTGGCGTCGCAGATGGTGGCCGCTGGGTTGAAGGCGCGGATCAGTGCTCTCGACCCGAACAAGCTGGATGCCAGCCTGGGTGGCCACGATTTTGACGAGGCACTGCTGGCGGTGCTGCCGGCGGGGGTCGATCCGTGCGGCGAGAACGGCGAGTTTCACACTCTGGCCTGGGATGGTCCCATGTTTCTGCGCCCGCTGGCGATCTGCACGGGGGAGACGGTGGAGCGCGATGGTTTCATCTTCACTGACTTGTTGCCTGCTGATTCCAGCACCTAGTCGAGTTTGGCCTCCTGATCGCTCTTGTCGTCGTTGTAGCGCAGCGCGATCTCGTGAAACTGCACGTGGATGTGAGCGAAGGCATCCGTGATGTCGGGATCAAAATGGTTGCCCCTTCCCGCCAAAATAATGGGCACCACCTCTGCATGGGTCATGGCTGCCTTGTAACACCGCTTGCTGATCAAGGCATCGTACACATCTGCCAGCGCCATCAGTCGGGCCGAGAGGGGAATTTCATCTCCTATCAGACCGTAGGGGTAGCCGGTGCCATCCCACTTCTCGTGGTGGTAGCAGGCGATCTCCTTGGCCAGTCTCAGAAATTCCACCTCTACCCCCAGCGCTTCCTCGGCGTGGACTATGGCCTCCTTGCCAAGGGTGGAGTGGTGTTTCATCTGGGCGAACTCATCTTCATCGAGTTTGCCGGGTTTGAGCAGGATCCGGTCCGGTACGCCGACTTTGCCGATATCGTGCAGGGGGGCCGACTTGAACAGCAGCTCTATGGTCTTGGGGGTCAGCTCGGCACGAAAGCGAGGGTGCTCGCAGAGAGTTTCCGCCAATAGCTTCACATAATGCTGGGTGCGCAGAATGTGGTTGCCGGTCTCGTTGTCCCGGGTTTCGGCCAGAGAGGCGAGGGAGTGGATGGTGATGTTCTGGATCAGCTCGTTTTCTCGGGTGCGTCGTTCCACCTCCTGCTCCAGATAGGCATTTTGGTCATGTAGCAGATCCCGTGCCGCCTTCAGCTCAAGGTGGTTTCTGACGCGGGCCAGCACGATGGCGGGGGAGATCGGCTTGTGAATATAGTCCACGGCGCCGAGAGCCAGTCCATGTGCCTCGGCGCTCTCCTCTACCTTGGCAGTCAGAAAAATCACCGGAATATGCCGTGCCTGCGGCATCTCCTGCAGTGCCTGCATCACCTGATAACCATCCATCCCGGGCATCACGACATCAAGCAGGATCAAATCTACCCGGGAGTCTGATGACAGTATCTCCAGTGCCCGCTGGCCACTGATGGCGACCTTGACCCGGTGTTGTGGGCTGAGCAAGGCGCTGAGCAATGAGAGGTTTTCAGGGGTGTCATCGACCACCAGCAGGGTGGGCTTGGTATCGGGATCCAGCAGGTTGAGCATGGTGGTGCCCTCACTCTTGGTTGAACAGATCGGGCCTGAGGGCCCGGACTCGTTGCAGATGTGCAAGTGCATCCGTAAAACGGAAGCCGGTAATGGCGTCAGCTATCCTGGATGCCGTCTCTCCCAGCACTCTCGTCAGCTGCTGCTGATGCTGCTGGAACAGGGTCAGAGCTCCGGCATCATCTTCCGCCAGCAGCCGGATCAGCTGCGCCAGCAGGGGCGCCAGGTCGACTTGTTCTTGCTCCGGCAGGTCGGCTGTGGTCTGGGTGGGTAGCAGGGCCTGTAGGCCATCGCTCAGTTGCTGCTGCATCTGCAGCCCCTGCTCCGCCAGTGGAAGCAGGCTGGTGGTGTCATCCCCCCGGGAGAGTGCACTCTCCAGCTTGGCCGAGATACCCCGCAGTGGTTCGGCGCCCAGAGTGGCGGTAATCCCCTTGAGGGTATGGGCCTGACGATGGGCCTCCTCCCGGTCGTTCTTCTGCAGGGCGGCGATCAGGCTCTGCATGGGCCGGGTGCCCTGTTGGGCAAATCGTTGCAGCAGATCCTGATACCACCCCCAGTTGTACATCAGCCGTTGCAGGGCGGCTTCGGCATTGAGTCCGAGCGCTCTTAACTGAGGCTGCAATGGCTGGTGCTGTGGTGAAGGTGCGCTCTTGGGTATTGCATCGGTTTCAACGCTGAAGGCAGGGGCCCAGCACTGCAGTGCGGCATAAAGCTTGTCGGGGTCGATGGGCTTGGCGATGTGGTCATCCATACCGGCCGCCAGACAGCGTTCCCGGTCACCGGCCATGACATTGGCCGTCATGGCGAGGATCGGAGTGTGGTGCCCTTCGCTCTCTTGCTGGCGCAACTGACGGGTGGCAGTCAGTCCATCCATCACCGGCATCTGCATGTCCATCAGGATCAGGTCGTATGGTTGTTGCGCAGCCATTTCCAGAGCAATGGCACCATTGGCAGCAATGCTGACGTCGATGCCCGCCGCTCGCAGCAGTTCCATGGCCACCTGCTGATTCAGCTCGTTGTCTTCTGCCAGCAGTATACGGAGTCCCTCGAAGCGATAGTTGTGGGTAGGCTGGGTGGGCTTCAAGGCAGTCGCCGTGGTTTGCTGGCCGAACAGCCCAATGATGGTATCAAACAACACAGAGGCACAGACTGGTTTGACCAGCACCCTATCAAAGCCGGCGGCCTCTGCTTCGCGAAAAATCTCTTCCCGCCCATAACCTGTCACCATGACCCGATAAAGCCGCTTGCCAAGGCCGCGGGCGATGAGGCGGCGCCCCGTCTCTATGCCATCCAGCCCGGGCATGTGCCAATCCAGCAGCACCACCTCATAGGCGTTACCTTCCTGCTCGGCACAGGCGATCATCTGCAGCCCTTGCTGACCCGATTCGGCGGTGTCGACCACGAAACTCATGCTGCGCAGCAGGGCAGCCAGTATGGTGCGGGCGCTGGCACTGTCGTCGACCACCAGTATGCGGCGGCCACGCAGATCCAGACTTGGCAGATAGCGTGAGCGGTATCTGCCGCGGCCGAGTCGGGCAGTAAACCAGAAAGTGCTTCCCTTGCCCGGTTCGCTCTGCACGCCGACCTCCCCTCCCATCAGTGCCGCCAGTTCGCGGGAGATGGCGAGCCCGAGGCCGGTGCCGCCGTATTTGCGGGTGGTGGAGCTGTCCGCCTGCTGGAAAGACTGGAACAGCCGTTGCTGCTGTTCCTGGCTCATGCCGATCCCCGTGTCCTGCACCGAGCAGTGCAACAGCACCTCTTGCGGTCGTTTCTCCAGACAAGTGACCTTGACCAGTATCTCCCCCTGCTCGGTGAATTTGACTGCGTTGTTGGCGTAGTTGATCAGGATCTGGCCGAGCCGCAGGGGATCGCCATAGAGCAGGGTGTCTAGCTGGTGATCGACCTCGAACAGCAGTTCTATGCCTTTGGCTTCGGCCTTCTCGCCCACCAGGGTTGCCAGATTTTCCAGCACATGGTCGAGATCGAACTCGATCTGCTCCAGATCCAGCTTGCCCGCCTCGATCTTGGAGAAGTCGAGGATATCGTTGATGATGCCGAGCAGGTGATGGGCCGAGCGCTGGATCTTGCCCAGATAATCAGCCTGCTGCGAGTCGAGGCGTGTTTGCAGGGCGAGGTGGGCCATACCCAGAATGGCGTTCATCGGGGTGCGGATTTCATGGCTCATGTTGGCGAGAAAATCGCTTTTGGCCCGGGTTGCGCTTTCTGCCAGCTCATAGGCCTGCTCCAGCTCCTGATTCTTGGTCTGCATCACGGCGAACAGCTCATCCCGGGTCGGTTCAGCGAACTGCTGCTGCATCTGCAACAGCAGAGCGTCATCGGGCCAGTGTGGCAGGTGGCATACCAGAGCGATGGCAGTGTCAGCATGAGGAACCAGCCGGATGCTGCCATGGGTTGCACCGGGTGCGTTGTGCTGCAGTGGCTCGTCGGCCGAGAGGGAGACCCACAGCTCCCGCGTATTGCTCTCCAGCCAAAGCTGGAGTTGCAGTGAGTCGATGGTTGCCGTCAGCTGGCGCACCAGCTCCGAGGTGGTACCCGCCAGCGGCGCCACGAAGGTGGGGTTCTTGTCGATGCAGGTGAGCACCTGGATCACCTTGCGTCTGGCGGTGAGGGCTGCCGTCGGGCCAGAGAGCCTGATATCACCGATCAGCTGCCGCATCTAGCGCTCCTTCTCTGGTTGTACCCGCAGCACAATACAGCTCGCATCGTCGGTGCTGCGCCCACTATGGTCTATGACTTGACGGGCCAGAATGACGGGATCAGCCCCCAGATCCAGTGCGCCGTCACGCAGGTTGAGTGACTCGCTGATGCCATCCGAATAGAGCATCAGCACATCCCCCGGCTTGATGGGCTGCCGTTGCAGCAAGGGGGTGGGGAAGCGCTCCCCCAGCACCCCATCACGGGAGATACCGCGCCAGAGGTCATGGCCGCGCAGACAGATGCGGGTGTTGCCGATGCCGGCGTAGCTCAGTTCACCCCGTTCACTGTTGACCAGGGCTATGCCAGCGGCCGCTCCCCGGGTACCGATGCAGTGTTGGTGCAACAGCTGCAGCAGAGGTGCCGGCTCCTGTTCAGGGGTGTTTTGCAGCGCCTCTTGCAGTATCAGTGCCAGCTTGTTGGCCGAGGAGCCGTGGCCGCTGACATCGATCAGTACCAGCAAGACGCCGTCGGATGTGGGCCGGATAAAGACCAGATCGCCGGAGACCTTTTCCGGATAACAGGGTCTGTTTTCGCTAGCCCAGACCAGTGTCAGACCTGCCTGCCCCCATTGTTGGGTGGGCGTGATGAGACGTGGGACCGAGGGTACAGAACCCAGCCATTTGCGCGCCTGCACCAGGGTGCCCCCTTCCGGCGGTGTGCTGATGGTGAGCTCTGACATCATGCGCCGCACGCCGGGCAGTCCCAGTCCCAGGGTGCCGGAAGTGCTGTAGTGATCCTGCAGGGCCTGATAGACATCCGATATGCCGGGCCCTTTGTCACGGGCGATGATGTCGATGCAGGATCTCCCCTTCGGGTGATGGATCATCAGGGTGATCTCCCCCTGCCCGGCGTATTTCAGGATATTGCTGCCAAGTTCGGAGACCACGGTGGAGAGCATGGCGCGATCCACGTCGGATAGGTTGGCGATAAATGGGAGCCGACGAACCGACATCACAGCCAGGTGCAGATCGATATCGTGGCGTAGCGGATAGCTGGCCTCCCGGGTCGCATGCTCTTGTATCATGGCGGTTTACTCCTCGCCCTGGAGGCGGCTGACATGGGCAAAAGCGTCGTCCATGTCGATGAAGCAGCGCAGTGGCCCGGGCTGTGCCTCGGCTAGCGCCAGAAATGCGGCGATCCCGGCATTGAGCCCTACCAGCAGGCAGGTGGCACCCAACAGACGGCACACCTCGGCAAGTTTGCAAACCTGTCTGAATTCATGGTGATCCAGTAGCATGACGCCGGAGAAGTCGAGCAAGACTGCATGGTGACGCCCGTGTACCAGTCGCTGGGAGAGGGCCTGCATCAGCATCTGCATGCCGTCGTCTCCGAGATCGGGGCGCATGCTGACTACTATGCAGTCGGCCATATCGGCGATGCCAAGATCGTTGTTGAGCTGCATGGTCATTGCCGCGACCTAGAGGGCTGAGCCAACCCGTTTGAGCGCTATTTCGAAGGCGTCTCTCAGGGTCGCCGTGGTACGGACGTCACCGACCGACACCCCCAGCTCCACCATGGTACGGGCAATGGCGGGGGAGACTCCCGAGATGATGGCTTCACAGCCCATAAACTGGGTCGCCTTGGTGATCTTGATCAGCTGGTTGGCGACGCCAGTGTCCACGGTGGCGACTCCGGCAATATCCAGCACAAAGACCCGGGCGCGGGTTTCGGCAATCTTGGTGAGCGACTTGTTCATCACGTCGGCAGTGCGCATGGAGTCGATGATCCCAACCAGTGGCAGCAGCAGGATCCCGTCCCAGATAGGGGTGACAGGGGTCGACATCTCTTGCAGAGACTTGTGCAGCTCCTCGCGCACTCTGGCGGCCTCTTCCGCTTCCACCATCGCCTGTTTGAGCTGGCGGTGCTGCTCCACCTGTGCCGTGATGTCGGTGGCAAACTTGACGATTTTACTGGGCTTGCCGTTCAGATCCAGCACGGGGTTGTAGGAGCCCTGGATCCATACCTCCTGTCCCTGCTTGTTCAGGCGGCAGAATTCGCCAGCCAGAAACTCGCCCCGGCGCAGCGTGTCCCAGAAGGCGAGGTAATCCGCCGACTGGGCGTAGTCTGGGTCAACCAGCAGCCTGTGGTGTTGCCCTTTCAGCTCTTCCAGCTGGTAACCCACTATGTCGAGAAAGCGTGGATTGGCATCCAGTATGGTGCCCTCCAGCGAAAACTCGACCTTGCCCATGACCCGGCTCAGCGCATTGAGCTGGCCCTCGAAGCTGGCCGTGAGCTGCTTCTGCCCGGTCAGATCCATGGCGTACAGAGTCATACGAGATAGTTGTCCATTGTCATCCAGAACCGGGCTGCAGGCTCCACGGATCCAGACATCCCGCCCCGGCTTGTCCAGCAGGTGAAGCTCGTCCTCCTGCGAGGAGCCGCTGCGCAGTGCGGCCTGAAAGGTGTCATGTGTGGCGGATTGCACCTGGTCCGGGGAGAGCAGCATGCCGTAGTGCTTGCCGGAGAGCTCATCTAGCGTGTAGCCCATGAGGCTCAGAAATCGCGGGTTGGCATCAAGGATCTGCCCCTCTGGCGAGAGTTCGAGCCGTACCAGCACCTGATCGAGGGTGTCTATCCCGGCATGATGAGTGGAAGGGGCCGAACCTGTGGTATTGGAAGAGGAAGTGTGCGCGTCCATGGCATCTCCAGAGAGAGTCGTTGATTTTGATATCAATAGCGGGTGTTAAGCAGTTATAGCCCACTCTGGCTCTTCCAGCCGATATCTAGGGTCAAAAGAGGCTTGTCATATCCTGGTTGGTGGAGGCTTATCCCGGGCGGATAAAATGGGGGGCTAGCCACCAAGACCGAGACCGTGAGCCAGATCCTGCAGCAGACCATGAATATTCCGGCCGACCAGCTCAATCCGGTGATCTTCGCCGGTGGCCAGCGGGGCAGAACACCAAGGTGCAGTGGCTCAAGGATAAGCAGATGACGCTCTTCTACGGTGATATCAAGGCGGCGCAGGAGGTCGGCATTCGCGGCATTCGGCTGCTGCGGGCCGCCAACTCCAGCTATCGACCACTGCCGTTGGCAGGGGCGCTGGGGGAAGAGGTGGTCATCAACTCCCAGTTCTGATCCGGAGCGGATCCATACAACAAGGGCGGGGCCATTGGCGCCCGCCCTTCTGTTTTTAAGGAGTCATGCAAAGGCGTAGCGCCTTGGTCAGCTCCGGTTATCAGTCAGCCCACGGCATCTCGGGCAGGCTGTCGAGGAATTCGCCGTAGCGGGTCAGATTGAAGGGGCCCTGATCGGCCTCCATCGCCATCAGCTCGGCCCCTAGGGCGCAGGCGATATATTGCAACGCCTCTTCCCGCGGGGTGCCCTTCATCACCAGCCGCATCAGGGTCGCCTTCACATGGGGAGGGTGACCATCGTTGAGCTGGTTCTCCACCATCTCCAGCAGCGTCTCTTCGTCAAAAAATTCCTGAGTGTCGTTCATGGGATATCCGCAACAGTGAATGTGGCGGCCAGTATAGCCTGAATGTGACTAACACCTTGAATGGCCAGCGAATAAACAATCCGATGAGGAGGCCATTTGTTACCCATAATTAGGAAGAGTTTGCCAAGGCAAACAGGTTGGAACACAGATAACATGGATGGACACGCCTATGCCCACGATAGATTCCCTGCTGGCTGAGCCCAAGCTACTGCCCCAGATCCCGGAAGTGATGCGCGATTTGATCCAGACCTTCAATGAAAAGGATCCGGATCTGCTGAAGATCAGCAAGTTGATCAACAAGGACCCTGTCATCTCCGCCAAGTTGCTGCGGCTGGCCAACTCGGCCAAATTCGGCAGCAGTCGTCAGATCGGCACCGTCAATGAAGCCGCGGTGCGGCTGGGGTTGGCGATGGTGCGCAACATGGTGCTGGCCTGCGGGCTCACCGAATCGGTCAAGGCCGTGCCCGGCATTGATCTCAAACATTTCTGGGGCTGCGTCTTCAACGTGGCTGAACTGGCCCGCCGTCTGGCGGTGAAGAAAGGGATGAAGGGAGATGAGGTTTTTACCTGCGCTCTGCTGCACGATCTTGGCCGGCTGGTGATGCACGTGGGGCTGCCTGAAAACACTGTCCACCACATTCACGATCTGGAGCTGCACAAGGGGCGGGCCAAGGCAGAAGAGCTGGTGGTTGGCTTCAACTATGCCCAGGTCGGGGCGGCCATGGCTCGTTACTGGAAGTTTCCCGATACCATCAGCAATGCGGTGGAGTATCACTACAATCCCATGCTGGCCAAGGTATTTTCCGCCGAGGCCGGGTTGATCCATCTGGCCATTGTGCTGGCGGCCCAGTCCGATGTGGGGGAAGAGGCGCCCCCTGAGTGGCCCCACAAGGTGGCAGATGCGTTGGGGCTGAGCTGGGCCGATTGCGCTGCCCAGTTCACTGCGCTGCGCGAGCAGGGCAACGGCTATGCCGGACTGCTGGCCGCCTGAGCCCGTTTCTCCCATCTCGTCAGGGGTCGCACTGCGGCCCCTTTTGTATGAGTGATGGTGCCACAGGCTTGCCAGCCCGGGAGTGACGGGGCACTCTTTGCCCTTCACTTTCCGTTTGAGAGCCCTTGCCATGATTGCCTCCTCCCGCCTGATCCTGCGCGAAATGATCGCCAGCGACGCCCCCTTCATCCTTGAGCTGCTCAATGACGGTGACTTCTATCGCTACATCGGTGATCGGGGCATTCGCACCCTCGAACAGGCGCAGGAGTATATCCAGCAGGGGCCGGCAGTCAGCTATGCCCGCTATGGTCACGGGCTCTATCTGGTGGAGCGCAAGGATGACGGTGCCAGCCTCGGTATCTGCGGTCTGATCAAGCGCGATACCCTGGAGCAGGTCGATATCGGTTACGCCTTCCTGCCGCAATATCGTGGCCAGGGCTACGCCATTGAAGCGGCGCAGGCCGCCCTTGCCGATGGCAAAAGCCGGTTGGGGATCGGGCAGGTAGTTGCCATCGTCACTCCGGGCAACGAGCGATCCATCGGCCTGCTGGCCAAGCTGGGGCTGGTGCACAGTCGACTGGTCAAATTGAGCGAAGATGCCGATGAGTGCCTGCTGCTCGAATCCGGGGTAACGGAGTAACGTTCCGGCTGTCTGCGAGCCGGTCGATGCCAGGAGAGGGGAGTCCCACTTTCGGGAACAAGTGTCCCGTTTTCTAAGATCTTGTCAGCCAGCCCATCAAAAATGAGTTTTTGGGAGTCTCTGTTCCGTAAGCGAGACGCACCTGACGGGACCAGCCCTGCATAGTAGGCACACTGGTTTCACCGTCATTGGAGCAATGGACATGAGAACTCCCAATATCACCTTTATCGGCGCAGGCTCTACCATCTTTGTGAAGAACATCCTGGGGGATGTGTTTCACAAACCGGCCCTGAAAAATGCCAACATCTCCCTGATGGACATAGATCCACAGCGGCTGGAAGAGTCCCAGATTGTGGTGCGCAAGCTGATGGATTCCAGCGGTGCCAAGGGGCTGCTCAGTTGCCATACCGAGCTGAAACCTGCGCTGGCAGGGGCCAACTTTGTCATCGTTGCTTTCCAGATCGGCGGTTACGAGCCCTGTACCGTGACCGATTTCGAGGTGTGCAAACGCCACGGTCTCGAACAGACCATTGCCGATACGCTTGGGCCCGGCGGCATCATGCGGGCACTGCGCACCATCCCTCATCTTTGGCGGGTGTGCGAGGTAATGAGCGAGGTGTGCCCCGACGCCACCATGCTCAACTACGTCAACCCGATGGCGATGAACACCTGGGCCATGTATCAACAGTTCCCTCATATCAAGCAGGTGGGACTGTGCCACTCGGTGCAGGGAACGGCGCACGAGTTGGCCCGTGATCTCGGCATCGATCCGGCGACCTTGCGTTATCGCTGTGCCGGTATCAACCACATGGCCTTCTATTTGACCCTTGAGCATCAGCTGGAGAGCGGCGAATTCGTCAATCTCTATCCCGAGCTGCTGGCTGCCTATGAAGCGGGGACTGCCCCCAAACCCGGCCTGCACCACAACCAGCGTTGCCAGAATCTGGTGCGCTACGAGCTGTTCAAGAAGTTTGGCTACTTTGTTACCGAATCTTCCGAGCACTTTGCCGAGTACACCCCCTACTTCATCAAGCCGGGACGCCCCGATCTCATCGAGCGCTACAAGGTGCCGCTCGACGAGTATCCCAAGCGCTGCGTCGAGCAGATTGCCCGCTGGCAGGATGACCTCACTGCCTATCGTCAGGCCGAACGGGTCGAGGTGCCCGAATCGAACGAGTATGCGAGCGTCATCATCAACTCCCTCTGGAGCGGTGAGCCCAGCGTCATTTATGGCAACGTCAGAAACGACGGCCTCATTACCAACCTGCCGGATGGCTGCTGCGTGGAGGTGCCCTGTCTGGTGGATGCCAACGGCATTCAGCCCACCGCCATCGGTCGGCTGCCAACCCATCTGGCCGCCCTGATGAGCACCAACATCAACGTGCAGGCGCTAGTCACCGAAGCGATCACCGAGCGCAAGCGGGAAAGCATCTACCATGCAGCCCTGCTCGATCCCCACACGGCGGCAGTGCTTGGCATGGACGAGATCTACGCCCTGATCGACGAACTGATTGAAGCCCACCGCGGCTGGTTGCCGGAGTGGATTCACGGCTGAGCAAGAGCCCCCTGCGGGGGGCTTAACCCCCAAGGAGATAAACCATGAGCGTCTCGCTGAAAACCAAGTTGAGCTATGGCTTCGGGGCCTTCGGCAAGGATTTTGCCATCGGCATCGTCTACATGTACCTGATGTTCTATTACACGGATGTGGTGGGGGTGTCGGCTGCCTTCGTCGGCACCATCTTTCTGATTGCCAGGATTTGGGATGCGGTCAATGACCCCATCATGGGGTGGATTGTCGACAATACCCGCAGCCGTTGGGGCAAGTTCAAACCCTGGATACTGATAGGTACAGTGGTCAACTCCATCGCCCTGGTGATGGTGTTCAGTGCCCACTATTTCGAAGGGACGGCCCTGCTCGTCTATGTGGCCATCACCTACATCCTGTGGGGCATGACCTATACCCTGATGGATATCCCCTTCTGGTCGCTGGTGCCAACGTTGACCATCGACAAGCACGAGCGCGAGGCACTGGTTCCCTATCCCCGCTTCTTTGCCAGTCTCTCCTGGCTTATTACCGGTGCCATCGGCCTCAAGGTAGTGGACTATTTTGGCCAGGGGGACAAGGCCCACGGTTTTCTGATGTTCACCTTCATCCTGGTCGCCTTCTTTCTTGTCTCGACCCTGGTCACCCTGCGCAATGTGAAGGAGCGCTACAGCTCGGCCGCGACCCCCACTGTCAGTCAGCAGCGCACCACCATCATGGATTCGGTCAAGCTTATTTTCCGCAACGATCAGCTCACCAGCGTGCTGTTTATGGCGCTCTGCTACAACGTGGCGAACAACACCATCACCGCCTTCGCCATCTACTACTTTACCTATGTGATTGGTCAGGAGTCCCTCTTTCCCAGCTTCATGATGTACGGGGGCATCGCCAACCTGATCACCCTGATGATCTTCCCGCGGCTGGCCCGCTTCATCTCGCGGCGGGTGCTCTGGGCGTTGGCCTCACTCTGCCCCATAACGAGCTGCCTGATGCTGATGTATATCGGTTTCATTGCTCCCCAGAATGTCGCGCTGATCATCCTCTCCGGCATCCTGCTCCACATAGGTACCGCCCTGTTCTGGGTGCTACAGGTGATCATGGTCGCCGACACGGTCGACTATGGCGAGTACAAGCTTGGCACCCGCAACGAGAGCATCGCTTACTCGGTGCAGACCATGGTGGTCAAGGCTGGCTCGGCCTTCGCCGGCTTCTTCATCGGTGTCATGTTGACTCTGGTCGGTTATGTCCCCAATGCGGTGCAGAGTGCCGAAACCCTCTTCGGCATGCAGGCCATCATGGTGGTGCTGCCGGCCATCTTCTTTGCCCTGACCCTGTTTGTTTACTTCCGCTTCTACAAGCTCAACGGCCACTACCAGAGCAAGGTGGTAGATCATCTGATGTGCAAATATGAATCCGAAAGTATCGAGGCCAAGCAGGCGCAGGCGGCGGCCAGCTGATCTCTTTCACCTATAACGCCGACCTTGGGGTCGGCGTTCATCATCAAAGGAGTTGAACATGGGATATCCAATGAGTCGCCGGGCCCGTCTCTCATGCGCCATGATGGCGGCAGGCATCGCTACCCTCTGTGCGCAGCCGGCGGTCGCCGCCGGAGTGGAGGCAGCATCGCAACCGGCCGTGCATCTCAGCTCTTCCAGCACCGAACTGGCGGAAGGATTCAACTGGGCGGCCGCCAAAACGGCGCAGTTCATCATGACCGGCCAGCGTGGCGTCACCAACAAGGACGAGTACCACCCGGAGGGGGATGGCACCGGCCTGCATGACTACATCCCCTCCTACTGGGCCGGCTATTACGATCGCACGGCCTTTTACGGACGCGACTTTGCCCATCAGGTTGCCGGTGCCGAGATTGCTGGCTGGCGCGCCGAGAACTTTTCGATGTTCAAGGTGTTTGCTCGCAATGCCACCGACGCGCGCAAGTGGTATACCCTCTGGGCCTTCAACTTTGATGGCTCTCCCCACACCATCGACTACAAGGACGAGAGCTGGTTCGTGCGCGAGGTGCCCGCCCAGTTCGAGTTGGTGGAGAAGGCTTACCACGCCTACCTCTGGAGCGGCGATCGCCGCTATATCGAGGATCCCGAGCTGTGGTCCTTTTACGGCAAGGTGCTGACCGACTTCATCGCGCTGCATGATGAGCAGCACCCCAACGGGATCGCCGAGGGCAAGGGAGGTATTTTCCAGGGATCCTGCACCTACAACGAGCGGGGCGAGCACCCGATAGAGGCAGCCGATGCCATTGGCTCCCAGTATCAGGCGACGCTGGCTTATGCCGCCATGCTGCAGGCTCGCGGTGAAAAGCGGGCGGCGCAAGTCTGGCAGCGCAAGGCGGTGCTGCTGAAGCGCTACTTCAACGAGGAGTGGAGCCGGGTTGCCGGGGATGAGCAGGGCCACTATGCCCGCATACTCGACAGCAATCTCAGCAAGCGCAACGATTTTGGCAAGGAGAACAGCTGGTTTATTCCGATGAAGCGGCTATCTGAGCCGGGGCCGCGCAATGACCGCTATCTCGACTTTATCAGCGAGATGGTGGGCGAGGGGATCGGCTCGACACCACAGGCACCCGCCAACATCGAGGCCTACACCTATCTGCCGGATACCTATTTCCCCTATCAGCGCAACGAGGAGGCGTGGCGCTGGATGCGCTACATTCTGGCCAAGCGAAATTTCCCCCATGAGCGGCCTAGTCAGGGCACCAATGGTGACTATCCGGAGATCTCCTTTACGCTGGTGTCGCAGACCGTGGAGGGGATGATGGGGGTTGAGCCGGATGCGGCCGCGCACCGGGTGGCAACCCTGTCCCGATTGCCCGCTTTCATCGACTGGGTAGCCATCGAGCAACTGCCGGTCGGGGCCCACCGGTTGTCACTGCGCCATGAGGGCGTTACCGCCAGCAAGTTGGGCAACACGGGGCCGCGCGCGCTGTTCTGGGAGGCCCGCTTCCCGGGCAACCACGGATTCCTGCTGGTGGATGGCAAGCTGCGCAAGGCGCGTATGCAGCGCCTCAACGGAGTCACTGTGAGTGCGGTCGAGGTGACTGTGCCGCCGGGTGGACGAGTGAATGTATCGGTACCGTCCCGCTAAGCGGTGAGAGATTGAGTCAGGGGGGCGTGAGCCCCTTTTTTATTTGGGAATTTACTGCGAAGAGTTGGCCCGTTCCCGACTCAGTTGGCGGTAGCGACTCGGTGTCAGCCCCAGATAACGCTGGAAGGTCTCATAGAAGCGGCTGCTGGAGTTGAAACCTGCCGTCAGTGCGACATCGAGGATGGTGCGGTCGGTATCGCTGAGCAGGGCTCTGGCATGGTTGATCCGCATCGCGGTGACGTACTGCTTGATGCTCATCTGCATCACCTTCTGAAACAGCCCCATGGCGTAGTTGGGGTGCAACCCAACATGATCGGCCAGCTCCCTGGTGGTGAGCGGGGCATCATGGTGGGCGGCAATGTATTCGAGCATCTGCTGCACATGGAACTGGGAGTGTTTTGAGGCACCCGTCGTCGTCCCCTGATTGCTGTGGTTGGCGAGCAGGCGGCTCCAGCCATCCAGCCCTAGGCGCCGCAACATCAGGCAGATCTCGTCGGCAACCAGTTGCTGACGGCCAGGGTCATCCATCCGGCTCTCCGTGACCCAGCGGGTCAGTTCAAACTCGCTCACCAGCATGGCTGATCGCGACTGCAGTACGCCGCCATGGGTGACCTGATTCAGCAGCTCCCGATTGATGGGCCAGGAGAGAAACAGATGGATCGGTATATTGATGAGGCCCATCTGCGAGCAGTGGCCGATACGGGTCAGCTGATGGGGGATGGCCGCCCAGAACAACCCTGCATGCCCTGCCGCCAGGGTAAAGGATTGGCCATTCATGGTGTACTCCACATCACCGTCGAACGGGATGTTGACTTCCACCTGGCCATGCCAGTGGTAACCGGCCATCTCGTGGGGAGCCCGCAGTTCCACATCGATCGCCTCATAAACGGAGTAGAGCGAGAGGGGGCTGCTTAGCCCCTCATCGGTCTCGTGCACGCTGGAAAAGTAGGGGCGTTCAAGCTTCGTCATCATGCAGGCATCGTTATCAGGTGGATTGAAGAGACCCTGTTTGTATCACCATTCCGAGTCTCTGCCTGTGGCGGTCGTTCCGTTATTGCATCTTGTGGTGCACCAGAGCGGGAAACTGCCGGTGAACTCACAGTTGGGGGATGCAGGAGACAGCGGGGCGGCATGCTCTACCCCTGTTGTCCCCTGCTCTGCGATTTTATCTGGACACCAGCCGCTCCAGTCCGGTGAGTGCTTGTTCCAGATAGCTGCGCGGGCAGCCCAGATTGAGGCGAATAAAGCCCTGCCCCCCTTTGCCAAAGCCGATCCCCATCGACGGGACAACTCTCGCCTCTTCGATAAGCCGCTGTTTCAGCTCATCGTCATCCAGCTCCAGCTGGCGGCAATCGATCCAGGCCAGATAGGTGGCATCGGCCTCCATCAGTTGCAGACGGGGCAACCGGGTTGCCAGTTGCTCGGCAAACCAGTGGCGATTATCTGTCAGATAGGCGAGCAGCCCGTTTAGCCATGCCTCGCCGTGCTGATAGGCCGCAGTGGCAGCCTCCATGGAGAGCGCATTGAATACATCCAGACCATGGGCATCGAGACGCTGTTTGAAGCGCTGGCGCAGCGCAGGATCCGGGATGATGAAGTTGGAGATGCGCAGCGAGGAGAGACCGAAGCTCTTGCTGGCAGAGGTCGCCACCACCATGTTGGGCAGCAAATGGGGCGGCAGGGAGAGCACCGAGGTGTGCCGATGGCCAGCCAGTTGCAGATCGGCCCAGATCTCGTCTGATACCAGCGTCACGCCGTGCTGCTGGCACAGGGTCGCCAGTTCATAGAGCTCGGTGAACGTCCAGCTCCTGCCGGTCGGGTTGTGGGGATTGCAGAGGATCATCATGGCGGGGCGCTCCACCATGAAGAGACGTGCCAGCTGCGGCAGATCCATCTCGTAGCGATTCCCTTTTCGCAGCAACGGGTTATCTAGCAGTCGTCGCTCGTTCAGCGCGATGATCTTGGCAAAGGAACCATAACAGGGGCCCTGGACAACAATCCCTTCTCCGGGTTGTGTCAGCATTTGCAGTAGCAGCGAGATGCCGGGGATCACCCCCTCGACGGAGTGGATCCACTCCCGTTCTATGGTGATCTGATGGCGCCGGGCAAACCACTGTTGTATGGCGCTGAAGTAGTCATCCCGTCGCTCGCTGTATCCGAATACGCCGTGGGCGACCCGCCGTTGCAGTGCCTGCTGCACGGTTGGTGGACAGGCAAAGTCGAAATCGGATACCCACATGGGTAGCAGATCGCTGCCGTCGATGCCAAGGTACTGGGGCATACAGTCCCATTTGATGGAGTTGGTATTGTGGCGATCAATCACTTGGTCAAAGTTGTGCTCTGGCATCTTATCGCTCCTCCGCCACTGTCATGGTCCGCGGCTCCTCTGTCACCTCTTTCCGGTCTGCATGGGCGATGCCAATACCGGTAAAGCCGTAGCCCAGGGCAAAGAAAAGGGCGGCATAGCACTGGATGGCCCAGGGGAGGTAATCGAGCGTCGGGATGCCAAGGGTGCCCGCCATATAGACACCAGCAGCCGTCCAGGGGATCAGGGGCTCAATCACGGTGCCCGCATCCTCTATGGTGCGGGAGAGGTTCTTGGTATCCAGCCCCATGCGACGGTAGGCGTCCTGAAACAGCTCGCCCGGGATGAGCAGGGCCAGCTTGCCGTCACTGGTGGCACCGGTGACCAGCAGGGTGGTGGCAATGGTCGAGGCGATCAACTGGCCAGTGGAGTGAATAAGGGTCAGCAGGCGATTGATGATGAGGTTGAGTGCCCCCGTCAGGGTCAGTACACCGGCAAAGGAGAAGGCGCAGAAGACCAGCAGAATGGTGCTCATCATCGAGAACATGCCACCGCGATTGAGTAGGCGGGGGATATCGGGGAGCAGCTGGCTGACGTCATGACCCAGTGGGGTGAACATGGTGAGGTTGAAGCCGTCGATCAGGGCATTGAAACCGGACTGTAGCGGCAATCCCTGCAACGTAATCCCGAGGATAATGGCGATGGCGCTGGCCAGCAGCATCAAGGGAATAGTGGGCTTCTTGGCGATCGCCCCCCACAGCACAATCAGCGGGGGCAGCAGCAGGAGAGGATTGAAGTGGTAGAGCTGCTCCAGTGTGGACAGGATGGTGATGACCTTCTCCGGTGTGGCCACCTCTTCACCGATGACTGAAAAACCGGCGACGAAGAAAACGCCGGCAGCCAGCAGGAAGCTGGGCAGCGTGGTCCAGAGCAGGTGCTGGATATGGGCGTAGAGGGTGGTATCGGCCACAATGGCGGCGAAGTTGGTCGAATCGGAGAGAGGAGAGATCTTGTCGCCGAAATAGGCGCCTGACACCACCGCCCCGGCTGCCGCTGCCAGCGAAACATCCAGACCGTGCGCAACCCCCATCAGGGCTACCCCGACGGTGCCCGCTGATCCCCAGGAGGTACCGGTACAGACCGAGACCAGGCTGGTGATGAAGAAGGCCGCAATGAGAATGTATTGCGGGCTGATCAGCTTGAGCCCCCAATAGACCATGTAAGGGATGGTGCCGCTGAACATCCAGCTGCCAATCAATCCACCCACACAGACCAGGATCAGAATGACCGGCATCGCCTTGGCCAGCTTCTGGACGATGGACTGGATGATCTCGTCCCAGCTATATCCCTGCCAGCAGGCGAGCAGTGCTGTGAAGATGGCGGACAGCAGGAGCAGTGGCTCAATGCGCAATCCCATCAGAACATAGCCAACGATCAGGAGCCCCAGCATCACCAGAATGGGTAATGTGGCAAGCCCCAGGGTCAGGGTCTTTCTCTCTTGTTTCATCACAGTTGATCCATCGCTTCAGAACATGGCGCCATTGTGGGGCGAGCAGCCTGGTGGAAATGTGAGCCTTGCACGCCAGCCATGTAACCGGTTACATGGTGTTCTGGAACGTGATCATGGTCGCAGAAGGGGAGGTTGCGTCAGGGGCATAACCGACTCGCGAATGACCAGTGCAGGGGTGAACTCATGGATCTCCGGGCCCGGGTCCTGCTGTTGCAGTCGGGTGATGGCCAGCTCGGCAGCCCGTTTGGCCATGGTCTCAATGGGGTAGTGCAGAGTGGTCAGTGTCGGGTAGAGGTAGCGGGCCAGCATGATGTCATCGAACCCGATAATCGACAGGTCTTCAGGGATCCGTCGCCCGCATTTTCTCAGGTGCGACATCATGCCTGCCGCCATCACATCGTTGAAAGTGAGCACGGCGGTTACCTCGGGGCACTCAGCAAGCAAGCGCGCCGCCGCCTGTTCGCCCCCCTCCTCGGTAAAGGGCTGGCTGATAACCCACTGTGGTTTGAGTGCCAGATGATAGTGAGCCATTCCTTGCTCATATCCCTCCAGGCGGAGCTGCCGATCGGCGATGGGCAAATCACAGGTGATGAAGCCGATCCGGCGATGACCTTGAGCCACCAGATGGTCGACGGCGGCTCGGGTGCCTGCCCGGTTGTCCAGCCAGACACTGCGGTGAGCCAGCTCGGGCAGATAGCGATTGATGGGAATGAGTGCTGGCATGTGTGAGGCGTAACGGAGCAGCAGTTCGTCAGAGAGGCGAGTGGTATGGGCAACGATGGCTTCGCAGCCCTGATTGATCAGAAACTCGAGCCCATACTGCTCCTGCTCGCTTTGATGGGACCCGCTACAGACCATCAACCGAAAGCCGTGCTGCCGGCTGATGGCTTCTACTCCGCGGGCCAGTCTGGCAAAGAAGGGATCGGCCAGATTGCCGGTCAACAGGCCGAGCATATTGCCGCTGCGTTTTGCCAGAGCCACTGCCGCCATGTCGCGTCGATAGTCGAGCGCACGCATTGCTTTCTCTACCCGTTCCCTGGTCGCCGGTTCAACATGGGCAGAGTTATTGATCACTCTTGAGACGGTTGCCGTCGAGACCTTGGCGAGGGTTGCGACCTGTCTGATGGTGGCCATCTGATTGCCTTGTTCATACTCCGGAGATAAGGGGCTCTCTTATAACGACAACTCGGTATGTCAGCTACCTCTTGCGGTTCGCTTTACTGCGATTTGTGATCGGAGTGGCACATTGGTGGTTTGCAAGGCGAATGAGATAAAGAGGCTAAGGGAAGGAGCAGAGACGATGCGGGGTGTACTATCACCAGATGATGGCGGAGGGGGATAAGCAAAGAGGCCGCCGTGAGTTGCGGCCTGTCTGCATCGGGCGCTGCCGGAGGGCAGGCAGGATCAGTTGAGGTCTTCGATGGAAGACTCGCCGCATTCATCTAAGTGTTTGATTATTATATTTTTAATTGTTTTGGTTAAGTGTTTTTTATTTTTTTACCCCACGCTAAACCCCGCTCAGTCAAAATTCTCTCTGCTGGTGGCCGGCATAGAGCGTTTGGCCAGTGAGCCGTTTCCTCTCCTCTGGTGGTGATAACTCAGCCAGCGGAATGGGCTGTGTTGTCGTTTTCACTGCGTCATGGACGTGAGGTGGCAGGGATTATTTCATCTATCAGTTCGGTTGGGTCGAGATCCCGTTAGCCGCTGCAGCAGGTTGTCTGTCAAGGTTGCTCTGGCAGCCTTCCAATCAGCGATGTTGCGAGGCCTCATCTCGCATAGGTGGAAAAAGCGTGCCTCATGACGATCTGTGCGGCTCCCTTATGCTCATTGAGCTATTGGCTGCCAATGATGTAGAGCGCTACGCCAGGAGTCATTACATATGCTCATGTACACCAACCTGAAACCTGTGGTCTGTGATAAACCTTGCTCACCCAATATCTGGCAAATGTACGGATGGTATTGGCCGAAATTATTTATAATTATTTGTAATTTAAAAATATAAGCAGTTGGTGATCACAATAATGAATATGTCTCGATTTTTTTATTTTTCATGAAATCTATTTTCGGTAGGGTTTTATAGCAATCAACAAACCGAGAGACGTAAATAATGAAAAACACGACCTTGGCAATTGCCATTTCAATGGCGCTGTCTGTCCCCGCCATTGCCGGCACAGTGTCAGAACATGAAGCCGATAATCGCAATGGATATATCCAGTTGCAGCCTTCCGAAAATAATGAACAACTCCTGACAGATGCAGTCAATGCAGAGATTATCAATTTTCCTGACAAGAATATGGAAGCCGCGGTCAAATCTGCGTTGGGTATTGCTGAGGCAGATCCTGTGACGACTCAGGATATGCTGGCGCTGGATAGTCTCAATGCTGTCGGTAAACATATCGAGAACCTGACCGGGTTACAGTTTGCCACCAATCTTGTTTCACTGGATGTGACGGACAACGATATCAGTGATATTTCCGCAATCAGTGAACTGCCGCTCTCCACGCTGAAAATAGCGGCCAACCGTCTCGCTGATATCCATCAACTTGGCAGAATATCTACGCTGACCATGCTGGATATCTCGGGAAATGGGATTGATTCACTGAGCCCGATTGCGGATCTGATGAATCTGACCACCTTGTCCGTCAGCGATAACCCGATAGATGACCTATCCCCGCTGGGAAAGATGAGCAAGCTCAAGCAGCTTGAGGTGGCATCAGCCAAGATCTCCACCCTGGAGTTTATGCCTGCGACCCTGGTTGGTCTGAATATTTCGAATAACAAGATGGCGGATTGGTCCGGCATGGCCAACCTGTCTGCTTTGCAGAAGCTGGATGTGTCGGGGTGTCGCCTGGATGACCTCGAGAAGATAGTGCATGGGCCGCGCTATCTGGCGAAGCTGACTGCCGATGACAACTACATCAGCAACACTCGGCCGCTGGCCTATCTGCACGACAACACCAGTGTGTCATTGAAGAATCAACATGTGGTGATGGCGGATACGGTGCAGGGGAAATGGCTCAAGATCGTTTTGCGCACTCCGCAAGACGAGGTACCAGAGATTGTCTGGGCGACGCCCGGCAGCTATGACGAGACGAACAACCTGCTGGTATGGGAAGGGGCAGGCCAGAATTCACTGACATGGTCCTACGAGAGCAGCAACAAGAAGGTGATTGCCAGCGGTAGCGTTGTGCAGCAGGTATTCCAGCCTTAATATGCGGCTGGCTTTTATGGCACTACCTCCATGACTCCCGGCAGGTAGTGCCATTTTTTTTAACTAAATGAGGAAGAGAGAGACCATCCCGGACAGGGTATGGAAAACAAAATTGACGTGAATCAAGCAGATATGATTCATCTTTAATGTTCATTCAGATTTGCATCTTGATCAGATAAAATCACGGTCGCGAGCCCCCCTCTGGATGGGGGCTTTGTTGTTATGGATGCTCTTATCTCTATGTTTTTAAGGGTATTTTTATGAAATTAATCGTAATTTAACCGCATGGGCTTTCAGTGCTAACATTTTCGCTCCATTTAATTGCCAAAAGGTAGCGAAATGTTTCGTAAAAGGGCTGATGTGGATGTTCTTTTCCCTAAGCCAACTGAATCATCGGGATGGAAGCCGAAGAAAAACTATGAGCTGGACTACATAAATATACCTATAAAGTACATAAAAACGCTGGTGTATATACTGGTAGTCATAGTTGCTGTATTGGACATATATTTTGCTTTTGAGATCTATTTCGAATATAGCGGTTGGCTGGTATGTAAAGGGGTGGCTAATGAATCCTGCTTTTTGGGGTGGTAGTCACATTCAAGTTTGCTGATTGATGAGCATCATGCTGGAAATAAATTATCACATTGGTGATGACATCACCTTTATTCCATCGCGTTATTGTCTGGTCAAAGAAAGGGGAGATGCTACCCGCGAAGTACATTTAAGCCAGAAAGAGTGCCAACTGCTGGAGTTTTTCTGTGAACACCCCCAGCAGGTGATGTCCAGAGAGGAGTTTATCTCTGCATTGTGGAACAACAGTGAAAGCAGCGACGCGGGTCTGAATAAAAATATCCTGATGATCCGGCGCAAGCTGGAGTCCCTGGGGGTGATGGACTCTATCCGTACCGTGCCCAGAGTGGGTTACATGATGGATCTGACCATCCTGAAAGAGGAGCTGATCATTGACGACGCCCCCGACACTGTCACCCATGATGCGCTGGTCGGAGAGCTGGTTGATGAAACGGACACAGGCCGCGATCTGTTTGACGAGCCCCCCTTGCTGCAACCCGCATGGCACCGCAGCAGGGTTATCCGCAAGCGTGGCATCATGGTCTCGTTGCTGCTTGGTCTGCTTGTTCTGGCTGGCTGGTTTCTGCTGGCGGAAGAAGAGAGCCTGCCCTATCTGACCAAAAAGATAACCACCCGGCACGGCATCATCTATCGCGTGGATGGGGCCAATCCGCCGATTTCCAGCGCCACTCTGGAGATGATTGACAAGGCTTCTGCGCAGTCGGCGGAGAGCGAATACCGGATGATGATTGCCGACCACCTGATATCGCTGGTCTCTTATGAAGGCGATCGGCCCCTGTGGGAGAAGGTCTATTTCGTTCAGCATGATGCGTCGCTGGAGCCTCAGCTAAGGTGCATCGCACAGCATCTCTCTGTGCCCCCCTTCCGTGATTTTCCGGCACCCATGGGGGAGGGGTATTACAACAACGTCAATTTCTATGCGCCTTGTGATGGGACAGAACATCCCGTATTGGCGATGCAGGTCAGACACAAGGGGTATGGTGCGCCGATCCACGAATTCGTGCAGGAGGTCTCGTTGGTGACGCCAGCCGGTGAGGAGATGGCAGAGCTGACGCTCCTCAAAACCCGTGATGGCAGGCTGACGGAGATCAACGGCCGCTATCCCGATTACGTCATGAAAGCCCATCTGCAGAGTGTGCACGTCAAGGCGCTGGAGTCGGAGCTGCTGACCCCCTATCGGGCGGCTGTCATGAGCATTATGACCAGCGAAGAGGAGCACTTGCGTTACACCCTGGAGGCGCAAAAAGTGCTGCATGCCTCCACCGTGCATGGCGGTTTTCTGATGCTGTCGCGCCGGGCGCCAGAATAAGCGCTCTGCCCGGATGCCCCGGCGGGCTCTCGGCAAGGGCTGCGCTGTTACTTATCCCACCAAGGCTGGCTTGTGCCAGCCTTTTCTTTCTTCAGCACTTGCCGTGCCACCAGCTTTTGCCTTGATGCCCCCTCTCCTCGCCACCGCCCTGAACCCCCTGGTTAAGTGAAGTGCCGGCCGGCTCGCGCTTGTTGCTGGACCCTATGCTGCAACACAATAGCCCTGAGGCCGGGCGTGGCCTGGCGGTAGGGAGGGGAGCGGGAGCGGGATGAAGGGTCAAACAGGGATGGGCCTCAGGCTCTGCGGATAATGCGGGTGTAAGGGGGCCGGAGGGTGCCTTGCGGATGGATAGCCTCAGCTTAGCGGTGCGAACCGGGGATTCACGCGGCAGTCAGGAGCCGCACTCCGCCGCCGCTGAAGATACCGGACTCCCCGGATAGGGGGGTTGACGCCGAGCGCGAATGGATGGACCCCTTCGGCGGAGCACCCCGGTCGGCAGAGGTAGGCCATCCGGGTGGCGGTAGGGTGACGGTTCCCGACTCGATGTCGCGGGTGTGCGCATACCGGGCCAGTGGGGTGACGGGGCCTATGCGTGCGGCATGGGATAGCGGCTAATGGCGCAGAGGGGAACAGGCGAACGGCGCCGGCAGAACAGGGAGGGGGGCCACAGCCAGCGGGTGGAGTTGGAGGGCGTTCCGGGTCAGAGCCCGGTTAATAAGGCCCAATGGCAAGGCAATTCCGTTTGCCTTGGATGCGGAGTCAGGTTATCTGCGAAGGATTACTGGTAGGTCATGATAAAGTCGGCGGAGGCATCGAATTCACCCGGCACCGCCTTGCCACCTTGAGCCACGGTACTGATCACCTTGGCACCAAACTTCAGGTGGTTGTCGCCATTGACCAGGCTGGCCACCTTGGTCGGAGTGCCGAGCACGATCTCTTCCCCATTTTGCTTGTTGACCAGGGAGATGGCGCCACCGGAGCCGCCGCCGTTAAGGGCCAGGCTCTTCTTGGCGGTGTCGGCCGGGATGCCGTTGAAGGTGACGGTGGCGTCGCTGGCGGTGGCGAAGTCACAGGCTTCCAGGTGGATCTCGAACGGGCGCAGCGGAGTGGAGCCCTGCTTGTTCAGCAGCGAGTTGGCGATCTCCCCCATCTGGATGGTCTGGTCCACGCTCTCCGGGGCGATGGAGCAGGGGGCGTCGATAATGGCGCCGATAAACTTGATGGTGCCGTGACCCTGATCCACCGGCGGTTTTTCGGTTGGTGGGGTCTCTTCGGCAAAGGCGGTACCAGCGGCGGTCAGGGCGAGGGAGAGGGCTATCACCGACAGCCCCCAGCGGGCAGAATTCATTGGTTTCATATCGCTTACCTTGTTTCGTTTCGTTGAGAGTATGCATAACGACAGCGGGCCGGTCAGTCGGGAGAAAGGGAGCCCATACTGGATACTGGCGCAAACCGACTCACCTGATGCTGTCTGCCAAGGCATGTTACCCCCGGTAGTCGCCCGCTCCCAGTTATGGAAAATTTCTTTGAAATCCTTTTTATTTCAATGTGTTGATTTTGCATTTTGGTGCGCAGGGGCGGGCGCTGGGCGGTTGCGTCCTGGTAGGCGGGGGGATGCAAGACATACCAAGGAGAAATCTGTTCCCGCTCCCCCTTCCTTGGCCACAGTCCCCTGAGTCCGTACGCCGTGCGGGGGCGACAGGTCTAGGCCGTGCAGGACTGGGGGCCCTAGCCCCATCCCCATTCACCTGACTGACGCGACTGGGTCACCGCCTTAGTATCTTGGGTTTTCCCGGGGCTCGGATGGTTTGCCAGTTTTTCGCCGCGCGTTGGCTGGGTTTCAGCGATGGGTCGGAGTCGTAATTTCGATGTCCCGCGGCCCAGACATAGGTGACATCGCCACACCACACCCGCTCGGGTGGTATGTATATGGATGTTACGGGCCCGCCGATTGGGAATATCCCGACGCCCAGGCGGGCGACCGGTTGTCATCGGAGCACCCTGTTGTGGGAATACCCGACCGGATTCCTTCATCTGTTTCGGACTTTTGAGCGGCCTTACCGATACCCCAACTTCCGCATCATCAAAATCAAGGCGCAGCGCTGCCGCCGGGTCCCGGCCGGCTTCGAACGTTCGGTGCAACTCGCTCCGCAGTTTCATCGGACCACGATTATCGTGTCGTTCACGACTACATAGCCGTAAAAATACAGGGTGAACATCTATAGGGCAGCAGACCAAAGCGGTAAGGGCTCGCTCCCGTTCCGGCTGTCAGCTCGGGGTCGGCGCTTAGCTGATAAGGGTTGTGCCACTGCGTTCGAATTGAAGCTGCTGATCCCAGCCACGAAGTACGGTTTCACCAACGTCCTGTGAACGGCTGGCTTCGGGGTTGAATACCCCGGTCGAGCCTTGGAGGCAGCTTCAAGATGGAATTAGGTAGTAAATAGCGACGTTATCTTGTCATTGAACACCTCAGGTCATGGTGGCGACTGAACCACCTACATTGGTGTCCAGGATAATTAGACCACTGCCCCCTGTGGCTAACGATAGGCGGGGTTGGAATTCTGGTGCGGGAGCTGGGTAGCCGGGTAGCCGGGTAGCCGGGTAGCCAGTGGAGCGGGGCTGCGTGTGTGGTATCCGCATTTGTATAGCTTATGCCGTAAACATTAGCCCCACCCCATTCTCGTCAGGGTATTGTGACCGCGGAAGGAGCGCTCTCAACCCGGCTCGTATCTACGCGAACACAGGGCTGGTCCTCCCCGGAGCCATCCCATCTGTCCATCGTCAGGCTGCCCTCACCAACGGGTCGCCCGCGGCCCGGCGTTATGTGCGTCGGTTGCTCCCTTCTCTGGCTCGTACCATTGCCGAACGGGTTCGCCGTATGAGGTCACCCCAGTAGCCGATCCTCAGCCCCCCCCCGTTGGTCACTGCAGTTCTAACTTAATAGTTCCGACAGCGGTAAAAGCCCCGGTTTTACCGCTTGATGGCTCGAAAACGGCATGCAGGTTGATCTGGTGAGCACCGCGCGACGCATCGACCCCCAAAGGCAGTGGCTTCCCCCCCACAGTCAACGCGACGCGCCCGACGCTTGGGTTCACCGCCATGCCCGAATTTCCGCCGACCATGCTAACCCGGTATGGTGGAGGCGAACCCGAGCACGTATAGGTTAAAGGTATGTCGGTTGCAGCACCTGCTGCACCCACAACACCAAGCTCCTGGGATGCGCTGGGGACTTCGAAATAACACGACCCATTTGCTGGTGGGACGCGGAAACACGTTGACGTTGTTGGGAACACAGGCACCTCTTGGTGCGGGTAATAGTCCGCGTAAGGGGTCGGACCCACCAATATTCCCACGCACTCCTGCAGACCTATGTCGTTTGCGCACCCACCAGCGTGAGAGAATGACCGCGCCATTACCGCACCTACCGGTGGCTGCTCTGTTCCAAACAGCATCTGGTTGATTTCGGCAACCTTCCCGTCGTTGTCGCTGCGGTGAAATTCCCAGTAGAGATATGCTGATGCGTGATCATCCCCTTTACTGTAGTGGGCATGGTTCCGTTCGGTCCAGTTATGGTAGCTTCCGAGCTGCTTGTCGGCATCCGACAGGGGGGCTGCCACGTACGTCACCTTCACCTCCCACTGGTTGCACGTGTTGCTTACCACTTCGAAGCTCTTGGGCACGGGTCCGTTGATAGCCAGGCTTTGGTTTGGCCCCATGATCTGGCTTGCGGCGATGCATGCACATAGGGTTGCTCGGATCCTGCTTGCTAATGGTCTGTTGGAGTTCATCTGTCCACCTTTTAACTTTGCCCCAGTGTTCTTCCCGAGGCACGTGTTGTCCATGCCGCGTAGAACCAAGGGTTTCTGCTGCCCTGTTCGGGACGCTCCGCTGCAATCCTGGTGCATCCCAGGTTCCGTGGTGCATCCCGCGGGGGCGAGGCGGAATGCCACAGATCCTCGCCAGCGTTTTAGATACCCCCGCACCCTGCGTTGGCACTCGGCTTCCGGGTTGCCGGCACGCAGGGTCTGCTCATAAAGCCGCAGGGATTTGGTTCGATAGCGTTGCAGGGCGTTGGGGGCGATGCCGACCCGTCCCGCAGTGGTATACCAGCCACCCAGCCAGTCGATGCCGCGATCCAGGCGGCCAATCCAGGTCTTGGCGGGGTGCTGGCTAAAGCCGTCGGCGGCCAGATAGCCATTGAGACGGCGCACGGCATCGCGCAGGCGCCAGCGGGTGCGGGCCAGCACGATAAAGTCGTCCATATAGCGGGCGTAATAGAGCTCCCCCCTGGCGGCAAAGTCCGCATCGATATGCCACAGCAGGCTGGCGCCGATCAGCGGGCTTAGCGCGCAGCCACGGCTGATCCCACTGCTAGGGGTATGAAACTCGCCGCCGCACTCGACGCTGTAATAGAGGTATTGGCGCATCAGCTCGCGGCAGACGGGGCAGGGCAGCGGCGCCACCAGCCGGCTGAGCACCCGTGCCCGGTCGATATGCTGGTAGTAGCCGCGAATATCGGTGCGCAGCACATAGGGGTGGCTGCCCCCGGCCCCTTGCAAAAAGTCGTGCAGCCGGCGACGGGAGGCCACGACCCCCATGCCGCGACCATGTTCGCAGGCCGGGTGCCAGGGGAGCCGTGGGGCGACCCGCAGCGCCACCCATTTCAGCACCAGCGCATCTTCTGCCGACCAGATGGCATGGCCCCCCAGCAGCTGCATGGGGCTGAGCCGATAGTGCCCCGCCATCACCCGGGCAAACAGGGTGGCCGAGCGCGCTGGCCAGTGAAAGCGCAGGTGCCAGATATCGGCGTTGGCCGGGTAGTGGCGCCGCCGCTGGCAGAGCCACTGATAGGCCAGTTGCCAGGCCTGCGCCGGTGCGAGTTCGGGATAGCGGTTATTCATAGGTCAGCTTGAGGGTCGACTGGGCGCTGAAGGTGCCGGGGGTGAGCTTTTTCTCCCCCGATTTCAGCAGCGCGACGTAGACCCCGAAATCGAGCTGGTTCTTGCCGGTTTGCAGGGTCTGCTTGCTGCTGGCCTGACCCAGCGGCAGATCCTTGGGGCTATCCTTGCCCTGGACTATGCCGAGGGCGATGCCGGCGGCGGCGCTGCCCTTGGCCAGGCTCAGCAGGTTCTTGTCCTCGCTGGAGGCGGTGCCGCTGAAGGTGACCTTGACCCCCTTGGCCACCGAGGGATCGCACTCTTCCAAGTGCAGCACAAACCCCTTGGGTTTGGAGCGTTTGTCCCGCAGCAGATCCTTGTTGACCACGGTACCCAGATCCAGGCTGATGTTCGCATCCGCCGGGGGGATGGTGCAGGGCACCGAGACCAGGGTGCCGGTGATGGTCAGCTGCACCGAGTCATAGCCGTCAGCCCAGGCGCGGGCCGGCAGCAGCCCCAGCCAGGCGAGGCAGATCAGGGCCGGCAGGCCGCGGGCCTTGTGGATCATGGGGTTCATCGTTACCTCCTTCAGGCCGCTTTGTCGGCGCTGGTCAGGCTGCAGTGCTGATCGGTGCAGCGAAAGTGGAGCGGGCGGCGCCCGCCGAAGTCATCGACATAGGTGAGGGTCGGCGTGTTGCCGAGCCGGGCGACCCCGAGATTGAGCTCACCCTGGCCAAACGGGGCCAGCATCAGGGGGGTGAAGTCGGCCTGCCCTTCGTCATCGGCCTTGCCGGCGGCATCGACCAGGGTGATGAAGTAGGGGGTGGGGTTCTCCACCCGGTAGTGCCCCTGGGTCGGGGTCAGCTTGAGCTGCTGCTGCCAGGGGGCGACATGGGCCTCCGGCTCCACCACCAGCGACTGCGGCCGGTAGAAGAACTTGATGCGGGTCTGCAGCGCCAGCTGCAGGGAGTTGGGTTTGTCGCTGCGCGGCGGGATCTCCCGCAGGTTGAAGTAGAACAGGCTCTCCCGATCCTGGGGCAGCAGGTGGCTCGCCTGGGTGGCCTGCACCTTCAGCATGCTGTCGGCGCCCGGCTCCAGCCGCTGCACCGGGGGCAGCACCACGAAGGGGCTTGAAATCTTGCGGCCCATGGCATCTTCCATCCAGGCCTGGGCCAGATAGGGCAGCTCCTTGTTGTGGTTGCGGATGTTGAGGCTCTGGGACTTGCTATCGCCGGTGTAGATCACCCGGGTGCGATCCAGGGCCACGGCGGCCTGAGTGGGCAGGGCGGCCACCAGGGCGAAGGCCAGCAGGGCGTGTTGCATCAGTTTCATCGTCGGATCTCGTGTTGGTCAGTAAAACGGGTCTCAGTGACAGCTCAGGGTGGGCAGCTCGTCCTCCGCCGGCAGCGGGTTTGGCAGCACTGCCTGGCAGTGGGCATGGTCGCCCCAGCGGATGAAGATCGGCTCGCCGGCGTGCAGCCCCGCCAGATAGGCCATGCCGTCGTCGCTCAGCATCCCCAGTCGCAGTTGTTGCTGGTTCTCCACCACCGCGGCGAAGGGGGGCGTCTTGCCGTTCTGGAGCCGGAAGGCGAGCAGCCGCTTGCCCCCCGCCAGCACATCGAAGTGCTGGTAGCCGATGGCCCCTTCGGTGAGGGTGCGGCTGGCCACGGGGGAGCCGATGGGTTCGACCTCGTCGCCGAGCCGATCCACATCTATGCTGGTGCGCTGCCGGTAGTAGCTGGTGAGATCGGCCACCACTGCCTTGCCGTGGCGATCCGTGGTGGTGACGGGGCCGCCGGCATGGATCGGCACCCCTTCGGCGCCATCGGCATCCACCAGCAGGCGACTGCCCCCCATCATGCCTACCCGGTGCAGGGCGGTGCCCTGCGCGGTGGCGGTGATGCCCCCCTGCACGGAGAGGCCCGCACTCAGGTTTTTGCCGCCGTTCTGCTCGCTGGCATTGACCGACAGCTGCGCCTTGTCGGCGGTATGGGAGTAGAAGCCGCTCAGGCTCTCCCCACGGGGCGAGGTGCTGGCCGAGAGGGAGTAGTTGTTGCGCTCGTCCAGGGTGTTGTAGTAGTTGGCGCTGTGGGTCAGGGTGTCGTTTTGCGACGAGAGGCTGTAACCGAGGTGACTGCCCCCGCCGAGCGGCACCGAGAGGGAGAGGTACATACCGGTATCGGCGTTCTCCCACTGGGTTTGGCGGTAGGCGTTCACCGTCAGCCCCAGGCCGCGCCAATCCTTCACATCGAACTGGTGGGAGAGGGCCAGGCTGATGCGTTCACTGTCCGGCTTCAGCCAGTAGGACTGGTGGGTGTAGTCGAAGTAGGCGCCGATATTCTGGTTGCGAAACTGCTTGCTCAGAATGACCGAGTACATCTCTTTCGAGCCCCCCTGGTAGTAGGCCTGGCTCTCGTCTTTGGCGCTCAGGTAGTCGCTCATGGTCATGAAGTCGCGCTCCGAGAAGCGGTAACCGGCAAACGCCACCTGGCTGTCGTATTTGTCGAAGCTCTTGGAGTAGTTGACCCGATAGGAGCCGCCGTGCTTGATGCCCTTCTCGGGCAATTCGGCCCGCGACTCCGTCATGTCGAACGAGATGGCTCCAAATTGCAGCAGGTCCCGGCCCGTACCCACAGTTAGCGCGGCATAGCCGTCGCTCACCAGGGCGCCGCCGAAGAGGGACCAGCCATTGTTGACTCCCCAGGAGGCTTCACCGCTGACAAACAGCGGCCCTTCCAGGCTGTGGTCGAGGTTGGAGGGCTTGCCGCTGGCAAACTTGTAGCGTACCGAGCCCGGGCGCGACAGATAGGGGATGGCAGCGGTATTGACCTTGAAGGTTTGCAAGGAGCCATCCTGTTCCTCTACCCGCACGTCCAGCTCGCCGCTGGTGGCCGAGTTGAGATCCTGGATTCGGAATGGGCCGGCCGCGACCTGGGTCTCGTAGAGAACGCGTCCCCCCTGGCTGATGACCACCTTGGCGTTGGTTTTGGCGATACCGACTACTTCGGGGGCATAGCCACGCAGGTTGGGGGGGAGCATGTTGTCATCCGAGGCTAGCGTGAGCCCGGTGAAGCGGAACGAGTCGAAGATGGAGTTGCCAAGATCCAGCTCTCCCACCATCAGCTTCTCCTCGCGGGAGGGGAGCGGGCGATAGGCGTAGACCCGGGTCACGTCGGCAGAGTGTTGCTGGTGGGTCTCTTTCACCTGTTTCGGATGGGTGGGATCCTGCGGTTCATCCTGATCCTGCTGGTCCTCATCCTGAGGCGGTTTCTGGGTATGCCAGCCACGATTGCTCTGATATTGCGCCTGCCAGTCGGCCCGCACGCGCCAGGCACCATAGTTGGCCCCCAGCACGCCGTAGGCACTGGCGTTGGTATTATTCTCCCACTGCTCGGAGCTGGTCGCATGTTGCAGGTTGATGCCGTAATCGAGCATAAAACCGTTGATGCCGTTATCCCAGCGGCTGATGGGTTCCCAGTTGTCGTCGATATATTCCAGGTTGGTTTGCGGAATTGAGATGGTGAGGGTGTAACTGCTGATATCCGGACGCAGCGTGCTCCCTTCCAGCACATCGAGATTGATGCACTGCATGTCGGTATTTGCCTGCAATACTTTTTGCAGGGCGCTCTCCTTGAGGCCGAACTCTTCCAGCAGTGTTTTCGGAATACAACTTATGGACGCGCCATCCGCATCACTTTTCACCGTGATTTCGCGCTCGCCCAGTGAACGATCGTTGATATTTACCTGCATGCTATATTTGCCGGGAACGATATAGCCGACGTGAGTGAATTGTTCGAAGTCGATATTTTCGCGATCGGCTACATCCAGCAAATCGGTATTGAAATCGATGCCGCCGGCAGGGGCGGCCTGAATGGCAAAGGCACCAAGCAAGTTGATTATCAATATTGCAATGCGTTGTTTCATATCAATATCGTCACTGTCTGTAAGGGGCCTGGGCTGAACTGCCTGCCACATGGTTGTGATGATCGACAACCTGTCTAAAAAAAACTGCGCTGACGCCGGGTCAGGCGCGATTTTTTATATTCAGAGGGATGAAATGAGAAACTGGCACCACCTGGTTTCCTGGCCGCAAATATCGCCCGGCACAATGATTCCCCCGATTGGCCAGCACATGGTATCGAGCTGGAACCCTCTTTGACCAGTTACAGATAATTCCGGTTTTATCCGTTAATAATCAATGTGTTGAGCTTTACTTTCATCAGGTCTTGGGTCGCCTGAAATCGGGTCTGGCAGGCCATTGCTGGTGGTTTTTAGAACAGTCAGGCAAAGCGTGACGCAGATAATGGGTGGGGAGCCCGGGTTGATATCGCCGGAAAAAGGGCGGAGGGATTATTGGGAGTGAGCAGATCGCGCTGATAGACCATGAGTGATTAACGATAAGCGACACTGAAATATCATGGGGAGATATAGCAGGGCTGATATTGGAAATAGGTGGGCATCCCTGCCCGATATAGCTTCCTTGATATCATCACGCTTGTACTGACTTGATCCCGGTCAGTCGTACTTCTACCCGACGGTCCGGTGCCAGGCATTGAATGCGTTTTGCTTTGGATTTGATGCCATCGCACTGAGTGCCGGTGAGCGAGTCATCCGCACCACGTCCCTCAACCCGGATTTTGCCGGCCGGCAGCCCCTGGGAGACCAGGAAATCAGCCACTGCCCGGGCGCGGGCCTCGGAGAGGCGCTGGTTCACCTTGGCCGAGCCGATGCGGTCGGTATAGCCGATCACGATGGCTTCACCTTCTTTGGGGCGGGCGTTGGCCAGGTCCTGGTATAGCTTGTCCAGGGTCTGCAAGCCCTCTTCCTTCAGGTCTGCCTTGCCAAAGGCAAACAGCACGTCAGAGCTCAGTTCGAAGGTCTTGTCGACCATGACGGGTTCCGGCGCCGGAATGGGGCGCTCTACCGCGACCGGCTCAACATAGCTGGAGCGGAAGGGGTGGTAGACCAGCTCCAGCGTGGTCATGTTCTGGTTGGGTTTGGTGCTGGTGTGGTAGTCACTGCTGTGCAGGTCTGCCACATCAGTGATGTAACGCCAGCGGGCCTGCAGATCCAGCGCATCGGTCAGTTGATAGGTCAGGCCGGCGCCAAACAGGGAGGAGACCTTGGTATCCTTGGTGCCCAGCCCGTCGGTGTGGGCCCAGTAACCACCTGCCTCACCGAACAGACTAAGGTCACCAGCCAGGGGAACACGGCCGATCAGGGAGAGGGTTCCCCCCTGATTTTCGAAGCGGTTGCCATCGGTGTTGCCACGCCCGGCGTAGATGTAGCCCAGTTCGGCCCCCAGATAGTCGTTAAGGTTGTAACCCGCAAAGGCGTTGGTAGCGGCGGCATCTTCGGTGCCGTTTTCGACACCGCCAATCTTGTTCAGACCCTGAAAGTGGGTGAAGCCGGCACCGGCACCGAAATAGAGATCAGCCGAGTCACCGTTTTCGGTGGCATTGGCAGAACCGGTACCAAGACCCAGCATCAGACAGCTCACGACAAGGGCAAGCTTCTTTTGTCCAAATAACATAGATGACATCCTCATATTTTAATTTCTCGTTTTATTGCTTTGTTGCAAGCAAATGCCGACGATCAACGCAGCGCTCATAATTCACATTGAATCAGGACGGTGCAGATTTGATAATCGCGGGGTGAAACAGTAGCCTGTGAGGTGGAGGAGTCAAATTATTTAAAATTAATATTTGTTATTTCTAAATAACGACAGGGTGATGGCCGTTCCGGTTCGATAAATCATGGTTAATGGCTGAGTTTAAAGGTAATTTTTCATAATTGGAGAGTGTCTTTCATTCTTTATATGATCAACGCTCGATCATTGGACAAATAGAGGTTGATTGTATGAAAAAAATATCAGGCTTGCGTTTGGTCACTGCCTTGACTGTGGCAATGGTATCTGGAGGGTATGCTGCACTTGCCTGTGCAGACGATGATGGCGGTTGGAGTGATTTGGGTCCATCCAGTCCAGCTGCGTCTTCTCCTCAGGATCAGGGTCATGGCACCATCAAGTTTGTGGGTGCCATTATCGATGCCCCCTGCTCCATTGCGCCCGAGAGTGTGGATCAGACAGTACAGATGGGGGAGATCGCCAACTCGCTACTGAAAAAGCAGGGTTCAACTCCGCTGCGGCCTTTCGAAATTCACCTGGAAGCCTGTGATTTTGCCACCGCAGCCAGTGCGACAGTGACCTTCTCCGGGATTCCATCCGACGATACCAAGCATGCGCTGGCATTGAACGGTGGGGGGTCTGGTGGTGCGATTGCTCTGGTCAACAAGCAGTCAGGGGAAGAGATTGTGTTGGGTACGCCAACCAAGGTGTCCAGTCTGGTCAATGGTGATAACCACCTCAAATTTGGCGCCAAGGTCGTGAGCACGGTGGCTGCAGATGGTAGCAACCCACCCGTCCCGGGTGAGTTCGATGCCGCGGCAGACTTTGTCATGAGCTATCAGTAAGTCATGATCCTGAGCGGGCTGCCCAATTGGGCTGCCCGCTCACCCCTCCTAGGGGCCATACCAGGCATCGCTCAGTGGTGCTAGCCGATGGCCAGTCACCCATGGCTGTACGGTCAACCAGTTGGCAATTGCTTCCCGATCTTGAGAGGTCAATGAGTCGTTAGCTGCTTGGCACAGGTAACCGCTGAGCTCAGCGTCGGCTCCCCCCCGCCAAAGCACCAACCCCGCCAAAGCTCCAACCTTGCAGTTCGATATAGTCCAGCCATCGATCCAGTGCCTCTTCGAAGTCGACTTGCGCTCGATCTATGGTAAAGGTCAGGTGTAAACCCAACTCCTGAAATTCATCGAGATGCAGTTTTTTGCGCAAGCGGCGGGAGCGTTTTTTATTCAGTTCTGAGGGTTGAAATGTCATGTTGAACCTCTGAATCGTGTTGGTGGCCCATCAGTTGGGGTGAGACCTCCGAGGTGGTGCCAGCATAGGCCGTCGAAGCACACATTCGGTCCAGGTCGCGTCTTGCCACCATGCCCAGGATTTAGGCCGTTGAAGGGATAAGGTCTGATAATTCGTGGAATTAAGAGGGATTGCAGGACTCATGCTCACAAACTAGTGCCGCTCGATCCACCATGCCAAGCAACAGAAAGGTCAAGCGCCTCTCTTGACTCTCCCAAATATATCGACTCAGTCACCAGCGCACAACGCACAGGCCTCCGTGTACCTGATGTCTGTGTTGCTGCCTGCAATGGCTGCAGCGATGATTGTAAACGCCAAGCGAGCCCTGTCAGTACCCAGCCACCAGCAAGTCTAAGGTTTACGCACTGATGACGGAGGATCACTTTACCTCTGGTCTGCATGTTCAGTAAGTTGCGATGATCACTTTCAATATTAATATATTACTGATTTTATTTAAGTTTATTGTTTTTGGTAATTTTTTACATGTGTATTTAGACTTTGCGTTTCTGGTAAACGATCCCTGCCATTGATGGGCATCCTAGGGGGGGGACCAAATACCTATGGTGCTTTTTATCTATTAGATGTGATGGCTTTTCGTATGTAACGCCGTGCTGTCGAGGGATTCAGATTGTTTTCCCTCGCATACTGGGCAATGGTGATATCTCGATGTTTCGACTGCAGAGCGTAGCGTCTACAGTGGGTCTCCCACTTTTCACTCATGGACCGTCGCTTCAGTTCCAGTCTTGCTGTCTTATGATGCAGCTTATGCGTTTTTATATAGGCCTCTACCGACAGGCCGTTTTCAGCCTGCTCAGATTGGTATTGTTGACGATGACGTTCCCAGAAGCGTCGCCTTAGCTCCGCACTGCCCAGATCCCGAAACTTTACATAGACGAGTCTCAAATCAAGTTTGTATAGCTCTGCGTAGAACTTGATGCTGATACCTTGAAGCAGCACCAGATTGGCAAAGTTCTCCTGATGATTACGCCAGAACACCTTGCGTTCATAGAACCCCATTTCGCTCGGTTTCCTAATGCGGGTTGGGATTCTCGGAGCATAAATTCGGCTTTTCATCGTTCATTGCTTCCTGATACTGCGACTGATTTGGTAGTCCTTGACCGCTGGTGGCCGCTTTCCCTTGTCTTTGGTTTTGGCCAAATAGCTTAAGCGGTAGACAAGCAATCTATGTTCATCCAGGCGATCACGGTGGACGAAGTAAAAGGGATTCATCGGTAGGGCTAGGTAGCCATATGTCCATTCTGCTTTGGCTAACCGGTAGACATTGTCAGAGTGCTTGACCTTTTGTCCGTCCAAAAACAGGGCCAAGTGGTAGTGTTGGGCTGCGGATTTGGCTTTCTCTCTGACCCAGATGTAACCGTGATAACAGGGGCCGTAGTGCTGGATCAGTGTTGATTTGAACTGTCTGCAGAAACGACTGATGGGTTGATTGTTGTCTGTGCCCTGTTGCATTTTAAGCTCCAGGCGGATGGCAAGTAACTTGCTGGTCTTGCTAAAGAATCTTTCCAGTAATCGGAAGATGCCATCCATGATGTCCCGCCTGATACGTATGTTGTTCATGACCGCCCAAGCATGGCCTTGATACTCATAGTTCAGGGGAAGAGTCAAAGAAGAATCGTGATGAATACCGAGCATATATTATCAATATCCTGAAGCAGTGATGGCGGCTGGGTGCAGTTAACCCCCCGCCGATCGTGGACGGGGTGCTTTGCAAGCAGAGACTAGGCCTTGGAGAAAATCGGGGATGATGTGCCAGTTTGTTACATTCGGTGCCAAATAAAGGAGGCTGCTGCCCCCATTTATTCTTCAATCCACTGTTAACAGCGCTTCAATTTGCTGCCTTGTCCACCCCATGATCCGTCCGTTGTTATGTTTGAGCGGTGCCGGGAGCTTGGCCAAAGCGAGCCACCGGTAGATCGTCGTTCTGGAGCACCCCAGCACTCGCTGCAGGTCTTTGTGTTTGAGAATGGGTTGCAGCGTTCCGCTGTCTGCCGCCGCCAACGAACGATAGCTGAAGGGTGATTTGGCCATCACTTGCTCTCCATCAATTCTGCGAGCCATTGTTGGTATACCGACTCTGGCCAGCCGACTGTTTTGCCATGGATCTTGATGGGTTCGGGAAAAACCCCGTCACGAACCCATGCCCACAGAGTGCGGCGATTGCGTCCGACAAGGTCACAAACTGTTGTAATGGAGAGTATTTTTTGAGAATTCATGGTTCACCTCGTCTCATTGGATTTGATGAGTGCATCTTCTCGGAATTATTTTGAGATGTGAGGTGAGTAAAGGCTAAATCACGGTGAGTTAGGTTAACTCACCGTGATGGTCGTTAATTTAACCAATCTCGGATGGTGTTTTTGTCGACATTGGCCAACTGGCTCTGTATTTGATCTCGTGGCCTTGAGCACATCAGCGTTTGAATCGCTTCTGCAATCGCGGTATTCGACCACTCTTCAAACGGCCTGTTAGCCAGAAAGAGAAAGCCTGCCGAGGTGTGCGCACACCGTTTGATAAGCTGCTTGACCAACTCCTTATCAGGACACTGTAGAGCGTGACGCAGCTCGATGACCAGTTGGTGATAGTGAGAGGATGTGAAGGTATCCCGATCAACGGCGATGGTTGCCAGCACGTCATCATGCTCCACCAGCAATTCCGTCAGGAAGATGAGCATTGCATGTTTTTTGGGGGAATATCTGGGGTGTTTGTTGAGGGCTGTAATCCCCGAACGAGATGAATGCCGGGCCGTGTTGCTGAATAGTTGCTTCACGCTCTCATGAGTCAACCACAAGTGCTCGGGAAATACACGGCAATCTGGCACCTCGGGGTTTTTGGCAGAGGTAACTGGCACAATGGAGACCTGAAAGCCATCAATGGGATTGTTGAGGGTGAGCAGATAACCGTGTGTTACAAAGAAGGAGCGGAACTCCACCATCCCGTGAGTTTCCAACTGCTTGGCAAAGCTGTGGCCCACAGTCCAGAGTCCGGAAGCCTTGGCCATCAAGGTTAATGGATAGGTAACCCCGCCGTAACTGAAGCGGTAGAACATGGGGACGCCACCAAACAGTTTGCTTGGACGCACATCATTAAAGTGGAGTCGTGCCAGCCCAAATTCACCCTGAGTGATCTTCAGCGTCGCATTGACCAACCGGTCCTGAGCTCCCATCTGCTTGTCGAAGGCATCATTTGGCTGTGCTGGGTCCAGGTTGCGTACGATGACGGCACATTCTGACTCTTCTAGCATCAAATAGAGCGTGGTCTTCTGATTGGCTGCCCAATGGATTATGTCTTCTACCTTGCAACCCAGTTCGCTGGCTGCCTTGGTAATCTTGAGGTAGTCGGTGTCCGGTAAATTGCATCTCTTCATAGTTATTGATGTCGCCATGCAGCCTTATTTAAGTGGATGATATTGCTGCTGGCCGTGGAGTCCCAGATTATTGACTGCCATAACTCGAGGGTGGCTTTTTGTTCTGATAGCCGGTGGTCGTGAATATAATGACTCATGACTCCCTTTAGACTATGGCCGGCAATGATTTCGATCACATGTGGGGCGATCCCAGCAGTTGTGAGATGGGTTGCAAGAGAGCGTCGTAAATCGTGGAAGGTCCAGAAAGGGCTATGTCCAAGTCTTACTGACAACTTGTGGCCGTAGGTCGCCACCGTGCTCACTTTCTTTAGCTGGCCGAGAAGATAGGACGTTTTGTTCTTTTTTGCGGTTGCGATAAGTTCGGCGAGCATCGGTTTGAGTCGCTCAGGTATGGCGCGGACAATTTTGTGGTCCGTTTTTGAATGTTCGATAGGAACGGTCCATATCCCTGCGGCTAGATCCCACTCTGTTATATGGGATTCCCGCACTTCACGTGTTCTTGCTCCGAAAGATAGTAGCAAGAGAGATAGTGCACGATAGTAGGTGTTGGAGGAGGGGCTTTGGATCCATTCCATCAGAGCGTGGATTTCTGCAAGACTCAGAACGCGATCCCTTTTTCCACCCCGTTTACCTACATCTGCAATAGTCAGGTCATTGAGTACATTCGAGACGGCATAGCATCGAACACGGCAATACTTCAGCGCCTGTTTGGAGATCTGGAAGAGCATGCCAGCGGTAACAGGTACCTGCTTGTTGCATTCATCAAAAGCCACCAGCCAGTGTCTGGTCTCACAATCGATGAGTGGGAGATAGCCTATCTTGGGAAAGATCCATTTTTGGAATTGTTGCCGGATCTTTGGGGCATTCTTTCTGTTTTTAGCTGCGTAGTTATCCAGCCAATAACAAATCGCATCTTCTACCGTGACTGGTTTCAGTCGTTCTTCTTTGGCCAGTTTGAGCATCAACGCTGGATTGTGGCCGGCCGCTAGCCATCCTTTACATTGCTCGGTTTTCCTGCGGGCTTCTTCAATATCGATCCCTGCGCTGTTGTTGGTGAACTTCCCCAAGGTCACTTCCAGATTTTTCCCATTAAAGCGATAGCGGAAAACAAAGCTGACTGACCCGCTTGGATGCCAGAAGGCATTCAGTCCATCGCCGCGATCCACTTTACGGATGGGCTTCTTGCCGCCGTGGGGGGTGCCAAGCATTTTCCTGAGTGCAGTGACCACTAATGCCATTTTATACCCCCACAAAACCCCATAAAAAACCCCACATATGTATCCCTAACTGGTATCACCTCCCATCACCTGATGGGACATGAATTCTCAGTGGGCCTTATATATCATGGGGCTTTTGTAGGCAAGGCGGGTTTTAATTGGACGTAACGAAACGTCAGTTGAGTTCTTCGATGGAGAACTCGCCAGCGATACCATCACAGGAGATGGCGAAACCGCCGCTGAAGCGGGTGCTGAACTGGATCAGAAACGCATCATTGTCGTGCTCTTGCACAGGCAGGTTGATGGGTTTGCTGCGACGCAGGGGCTTGTGTGTTTGTACTGCTTTCATCATGGTATTTCTCTATATAAATTAGGTGTTTGCTCCTTGTATTGGCAAATGTCAGGTCAATGGGCGCGATCGATTGGGTGAACGACAAGCGCGCAGGAATACCCAGCCCGGTTAAAGGGCGTCTGCACTTTCAAGGAATATGCTGATGCATAAATCAAATTGGGTGGGCAGCTCGGGTCTGCACCGTGAGAGCCGGGCAACGCAGGCAGACAGCCTGACGGTTCTCAAGGCGAGTAAATCAGAAGAAGGTTATGCGGGTACTGGCAGGATTCATCGTGAGGTGAAGCATTGCAGGATAAACATAAACAGGGCTGATTAACTAGCCGACGAGCATTCTCTCCTCGAAATGAATAAAAAGCAAACAATAATTTGCCGATGTTGAAGTCAGTACGCTTTTCCTCTGTGTAATCAAGGCGCTATCAGCAGCAAATATTCGCAACTATCCGCCATAAAAAGAGGGCTCCCGACGGGAGCCCTCTCTCATTCTGCAATCAGCACAGTGGGCCGACTCAGTAGTCGCCACAGGCCTTCTTGGCGGCCGTGATCATCGGGGTGATGGTCATGCCTTGCACCACGATGGAGAACATCACCACCGAGTAGGTCATCACCAGGATGACCTCCCGCAGATCGACGCCATGTTCCGGGATCATCATGACGCCGGAGGGGAGTGCCAGCGCCATCGCCATGGCCAGACCACCGCGCAGGCCACCCCAAGTGAGGATCCGCACCGAGAAGGTGTTGTAATTGCGGAATCGGCGGAAAGCCACATAGGGTAGCGACACGCTGATAAAGCGGGCGCCCAGGCAGAGCGGCACCGCAATGACCAGCAGGATCCAGTCACGCCAGGCGAGATCCAGCAGTACCAGCGCCAGACCGATCAGCAGGAACAGCAGGGCGTTGAGGAACTGGTCCATCAACTCCCAGAAGTGATCCAGGTGATGGCTGCTCTGCTCGGAGAAGCCGGAGTGACGGGTCCAGTTGCCGATCATGATGCCGGTGACCACCATGGCCAGTGCGCCGGAGACGCCGATCATGTTGGCAAAGGCAAAACCGGCGGTCGGGATGCAGAGGGTCAGCAGCAGCTCCAATGAACCGTCATCGGTGGCGCTGATCATCACGTGGGCGATGAGGCCCAGCACGGCACCGAACAGGATGCCGCCGAGGGCTTCGTGCAGAAACAGACCGGCCACGCTACCGAAGGTGGGTTCGACACCGCCAAAGGCGACGGCAAACACGGTAGCGAAGATGACGAGGCCAACACCGTCGTTGAACAGGGATTCCCCTTCGATCTGGATGGCGATCTGGGGTGGCGCTTTCATCTTCTTGACGATGGCCAGTACGGCAATCGGGTCAGTGGGGGAGATCAGCGCGCCGAACAGCATGCAGTAGACCAGCGGCAACTCCCAGCCCAGCAGCTTGGCGATAAACCAGAAGCCGTAGCCGATGAGGAAGGTGGAGAGCAGGGTGGCAATGATGGCCAGAATGGTGATCTCCCACTTCTGGCTACGCAGCGCCTTGAGGTTGATGCCGAGGCCACCGGCGAACAGCAGGAAGCCCAGAATCCCCTTCAGCAGGAAGTTCTGGAAGTCGATGCTCTCCATGGTCTTGACGGCAAGAGGTTCCAGGTTGAACCAGCCCAGTTTGCCAAACAGCACCAGCAGTGCGGAGATCAGCATGGAGCCCGCAGTAATGGCGATGGTGGTCTGGATCTTCACAACATACTGGTTGGCAAAGGCGATAAAAATCGCCAACGCTGCCAGAAAACAGAGTGTGTAGTAGACGCTCATAGTTATTTTTTTCTCGTTGGTAGACAGCAAGCACGTATCCCTATGCAGGACGGGCATAGGTTACTCTCGGGCCCTATGTTACTCATTACCCATAAATGAGTATATGGTGGCGCATTTGGACTGATAGACGGCTAGATTTCCATTTTATTTGTTTGCTGTTAGGATGCTGTTTACGCAGTTGCATGGATGTAAGAGGAACACGCGGTGTCGAACGTAATGTCGAGCAGAGAGCTGAGCAAGCAGTCGGACGTAACAAAGAAGCTGGAAGCCTGCCTCAGGGAGCGGATCCTGATCATCGACGGGGCCATGGGCACCATGATCCAGGGCTACAAACTCGGTGAGGCGGATTATCGGGGTGAGCGGTTTGCCGACTGGCATACCGACATCAAGGGCAACAACGATCTGCTGGTGCTGACCCGTCCGGCGGTGATCCGCGAGATCCACGAGCAGTATTGCGCTGCCGGGGCCGACATTCTCGAGACCAACACCTTCAACGCCACTCGCATCGCCATGGCCGATTACGAGATGGAAGAGTTCTCGGCCGAGATCAACCGTGAAGCCGCCCGTCTGGCCCGCGCCGTGGCAGACGAGTGGACGGCAAAAGATCCCGCCAAGCCGCGTTTCGTGGCAGGGGTGTTGGGCCCCACCAACCGTACCGCCTCCATCTCGCCGGATGTGAACGATCCCGGCAAGCGTAACGTCACCTATGACCAGCTGGTGGCCGCCTACACCGAATCGACCCATGCCCTGATCGAGGGCGGCGCTGACATCATCCTGATCGAAACCATCTTCGATACCCTCAACGCCAAGGCGGCCGCTTTCGCGGTGGAAGGGGTGTTCGAGGCGCTGGGCTACAGCCTGCCGGTGATGATCTCCGGCACCATTACCGATGCCTCCGGCCGTACCCTCTCCGGCCAGACCACCGAAGCCTTCTACCACTCGCTGCGCCACGTCAAACCGGTCTCGTTCGGCCTCAACTGTGCGTTGGGGCCCGATGAGCTTCGCCAGTATGTGGAGGAGCTGTCTCGCATCAGCGAATCCTGCGTCAGCGCCCACCCCAACGCCGGTCTGCCCAATGCTTTCGGCGAGTACGACCTCGATGCCGTCGAGATGGCAGAGCATATCCGCGAGTGGGCCCAAAGCGGCTTCCTCAACCTGGTCGGTGGCTGCTGCGGCACCACCCCGACCCATATTCGCGCCATGGCCGACGCCGTGGCGGGCATCAAGCCGCGCGTGCTACCCGAACTGCCGGTGGCCTGCCGGCTGTCGGGCCTCGAGCCCCTTATCATCACTCCCGAGTCCATGTTCGTGAACGTAGGGGAGCGGACCAACGTTACCGGTTCGGCCAAGTTCAAGCGCTTGATAAAAGAAGGGCTCTACGACGAGGCCCTCGATGTTGCCAAACAGCAGGTGGAGAACGGCGCCCAGATCATCGACATCAATATGGACGAGGGGATGCTGGACGCCGAAGCGGCCATGGTGCGCTTCCTCAACCTTATCGCCGGGGAGCCGGACATCGCCCGGGTACCTGTGATGATCGACTCCTCCAAGTGGGAGGTGCTGGAAGCGGGCCTCAAGTGCGTGCAGGGCAAGCCGGTGGTCAACTCCATCTCCATGAAAGAGGGGGAGGATAAATTCATCGAGCAGGCGAAACTGCTGCGCCGCTACGGCGCCGCCGTCATCGTGATGGCATTCGATGAGGTGGGCCAGGCCGATACCCGCGCCCGCAAGTTCGAGATCTGCCAGCGGGCTTACCGGATCCTGGTGGATCAGGTCGGTTTCCCGCCGGAAGACATCATCTTCGACCCCAACATCTTCGCGGTGGCGACCGGCATCGACGAGCACAACAACTACGCGGTGGACTTTATCGAGGCGGTGAAGGACATCAAGACGCACCTGCCTCACGCCATGATCTCCGGCGGCGTCTCCAACGTCTCGTTTTCGTTTCGTGGCAACGAGCCGGTGCGCGAAGCCATTCACGCGGTCTTTCTCTACCACGCCATCAAGAACGGCATGGACATGGGGATCGTCAACGCCGGCCAACTCGCCATCTATGAAGACATTCCGGCGGAGCTGAAAGAGAAGGTCGAGGCGGTGGTGCTCAACCTCAATGACAACGCCACCGAGGAGCTGCTGGCCATCGCCGAGAAGTATCGCGGTGCCGGCGCCCAGGCCGAGGATCCGCGGGATCAGGAGTGGCGCAGCTGGCCGGTGGGCAAGCGGCTGGAGCATGCACTGGTCAAGGGGATCACCGACTTTATCGAAGAGGATACCGAAGAGGCACGCGCTGGCGCCGAGAAGCCGCTGCATGTCATCGAAGGGCCGCTGATGGATGGCATGAACGTGGTCGGCGACCTGTTCGGGGCGGGCAAGATGTTCCTGCCGCAGGTGGTGAAATCGGCCCGGGTGATGAAGCGGGCGGTGGCCTATCTGCAGCCCTATATCGAGGCGGAAAAGTCGGGTGGCTCCAGCAACGGCAAAATCGTGCTGGCGACCGTGAAGGGGGACGTGCACGACATCGGCAAGAACATCGTCGGGGTGGTGCTGCAGTGCAACAACTTCGAGATTGTCGACCTCGGGGTCATGGTCTCCTGCGAGACGATTCTCAAGACTGCGCGTGAGGTCGGCGCCGATATCATCGGGTTGTCGGGTCTCATCACCCCGTCGCTGGACGAGATGGTGCACGTGGCCAAAGAGATGGAGCGTCAGGGCTTCAAGCTGCCGCTGCTGATCGGCGGTGCCACCACCTCCAAGGCCCACACTGCGGTGAAGATCGAGCAGAACTACTCGGAGCCTGTGGTCTATGTCTCCAACGCCTCCCGCGCGGTGGGGGTGGCCCAGAGCCTGCTCAGCCCGGATCTGAAGGAGGCGTTTGTCGCCCGCATCGACAAGGAGTACGAGATCGCCCGGGATCAGCATGCCCGCAAGCAGCCGCGCTCCCGCCCGGTCAGTCTGGCCCATGCCCGCGCCAACCGGCACCAGCTGGATTGGGTTGGCTACCAGCCGCCCAAGCCCCGCGAGCTCGGGGTGCAGAAGTTCGAAGATGTGGCCATTTCGGTGCTGCGCCCCTACATCGACTGGACGCCGTTCTTCCTCAGCTGGGAGCTGGCGGGCAAGTATCCGCGCATCCTTGAGGACGAGATCATCGGCGAGGAGGCGACCAGGCTGTTTGCCGACGCCAACGCCATGCTGGATCAGCTGGAAAAGGATCAGAGCGTGCGCTGCGCCGGGGTGATCGGCCTGTTCCCGGCCAACGCGGTAGGAGACAGCATCGAGGTCTACAGCGACGAGTCGCGCACCGAGGTCATCAAGGTGCTGCACCACCTGCGCCAGCAGAGCGAGAAGCAGGGCTTCCCCAACTACTGTCTGGCGGACTATGTGGCGCCGAAAGAGAGCGGCAAGCCCGACTGGATCGGCGCCTTCGCGGTGACCGGCGGCATCGGTGAGGAGGCTATCGCCAAGGCCTACAAGGCGCAGCATGACGACTACAACGCCATCCTGATTCAGGCGGTGTGCGACCGTCTGGCCGAGGCCTTTGCCGAGTACCTGCACGAACAGGTGCGCAAGGTGCACTGGGGTTATGCTCCGGACGAGGCCCTCAGCAACGAGGAGCTGATCCGCGAGAACTATCAGGGCATCCGCCCGGCCCCCGGTTATCCGGCCTGCCCGGAGCATACCGAGAAGGGGAGCATCTGGGAGCTGCTGGAGGTGGAGCAGGCTATCGGCATGCAGCTGACCGAATCCTACGCCATGTGGCCGGGGGCTGCGGTGTCGGGCTGGTACTTCTCTCATCCCGAGAGCAAATACTTCGCGGTGGCGCAGATCCAGCAAGATCAGGCGGAGGATTACGCCGTTCGCAAGGGGATGACGCTGGCCGAGGCCGAACGCTGGTTGGGGCCAAACCTGAACTGACTCCCGCGTGACACCGGTTGATCTTTAACGAGAAACGGCGGCATCCTTGCACGGGTTGAACAACCTGCGCAGAGCCGCCGTTTAACCTGTTGGTCACAGTGATGTGGTAGCGTGCGGTTTGGTGTGGTTTGTCTTGTTGTCAGGATAAACAATTGGCGTTGTCTTGGCGCTGTGGCACCTTATACTCTCCCGCCCCATCCTGCCCAGGCACAGCCTTCTAGCGGAATTGTCATGAAGATCGCCATTTTATCCCGTGAGCCGAAAAACTACTCCACCCGCCGTCTGGTCGAGGTGGCACAGGCGCGCGGTCATCAGGTAGAGGTGCTCGACACCCTGCGCTGCTATATGAATATCGCTTCCCACAACCCCTCCATTCACTACGAGGGTGGGGAGCTGGGAAGCTATGACGCCGTGATCCCGCGGATCGGGGCCAGCATTACTGCCTACGGCACCGCCGTGCTGCGCCAGTTCGAGATGATGAACACCATGGCCCTAAACAGCTCGGTGGCCATCAGCCGTTCCCGCGACAAGCTGCGGGCGATGCAACTGCTCTCCCGCCACGGTATCGGCCTGCCCATCACCGGCTATGCCCACAGCACCCACGATGTGCCCGACCTCATCACCATGGTGGGCGGGGCACCGCTGGTGGTGAAACTGCTGGAGGGAACCCAGGGGATTGGCGTGGTGCTGTGCGAGACCCAGAAAGCCGCCGAGAGCGTGATCGAAGCCTTTATCCAGACCAACAACAACATTCTGGTGCAGGAGTATATCCGCGAGGCCAATGGCGCCGATATCCGCTGTCTGGTGGTCAACGGCAAGGTGGTTGCCGCCATGCGCCGTCAGGCCCAGCCGGGGGAGTTTCGCTCCAACCTGCACCGGGGCGGCACCGCCGAAGCCATCAAGATCACGCCGGAAGAGCGTGCCACTGCCGTGCAGGCCGCCAAGATCATGGGGCTGGACGTGGCCGGGGTGGATATTCTGCGTAGCGCCCGCGGCCCGCTGGTGCTGGAGGTGAACTCCTCCCCCGGCCTGCAAGGGGTGGAAGCCGCCTCCGGCAAGGATGTGGCTGGCAAGATCATCGAGTTCCTCGAACTCAAGGCGAGCCGCAAGAACAAACCGGCGGAGTGAGCCTCAGGCTTGCATCTGTCAGATAGCAACAGGGCGCCCTCGGGCGCCTTGTTGCTATCTGGCTGGTGGGTTGGCGGTGCCACTGCGCCCTCACCCTAACCCTCTCCCAAAGGGAGAGGGAACTGTTCGGCAGTGATCATCGCCAATCGGGCGCTAAATACACCATCCTCCAGCCGGGTGTCGATTTGCCAGCCCAGCTTCTCGCAGATGCGCTGGATGATGGTGAGGCCGCAGCCGTAGCCGAGGATCTGATCCGGCGCCGCCGCCGTCGGGTTGCTGATGGTGAGCACCGGGCCACACAGCTCGATGTCGATATGTCCCTCGGCATAGCTCAGGGCATTTTTCAGCAGGTTGCCGAGGGCGATGGCGAGCAGGGAGAGGGGGGCGTTTACTTCGCTGCTCTCATCCAGATTAAGCCGGATATCGAGGGCCTCCCGCTGCAACAGCGGAGCGAGGCGGGCCAGCTCCTGACGGATCAGCGGGGTCACCTGCTGCAGCGGTCGCTCCACTGCCTCCTTGCGGCCCAGCAGCAGGAAGGTCTCGGTGAGCAGCGCCATCTCGTCGGCGGCGGCGCGGATGCGGGTGGTGGCGCGGGCAGCTGGCGCGGGCAGATCCGTCACCTTGCCGAGCAGGGCGGCCGAGCCCTGGATCACCATGTTGGGGGTGCGCAGCTCGTGGCTGGCGAAGCGACTGAACTCCTGCTCGCGGGCGAATACCGCGCTCACCTCCTGTTTACCGGCCAACAGTGCCAGCTCGATATCCCGCAGCTCCTGCCAGGGGGCGTCGGGTTCGAAATCCGCCTGATCCGGGGTGAGGTGGGCGACCCTCTGTTGCAGCCGTTGCAGCGGCCCTGTGATATGGCGTACCAGCCAGATGCCGAAGCCGAGGCAGGCGAGCAGCAGGGTCACCCCGATCAGTCGGGTGGCCAGATGCAGCTTGTCCTCGTAGGGGTCGAGGTAGTCATCGGCGTCGTCATTGAACACCAGATAGAGCAGTCCCTCACCGGAGGGGTGACGGGCCACCAGAAAGTGTTTGTCCTCCTTGCCCAGCTGATGCTCGAAAAAGCCGGGAGTCTGGTAGGGCTTCAGCCATTTCGGCAAGCGGCCCGCCTCGGTCCAGTAGCTGGAGAACTGTCTGGGGCTCGGAGCCGCCGCAGCCGGGCCGAGTCGCAGCCAGTCATCGCTGTAGCGGGTCACTTCGGCTTCCAGCCAGTGGCGCAGGCTCAGCTCCTCCATCTTGTCCTCGGCCACCAGCATCAGGCCAGAGAGCAGGATCAGCAGCACCACCCCGGCGCCGCCGAGCGCCATGATCAGGCGGCGGCGCAGGCTCGGCAGGCTCATGCGCTCACCAGTCGGTAGCCCTGGCCGTGCAGGGTCTCCAGCATGGGAGTGGGGAAGGGTTTGTCGAGCGCGTTGCGCAGGGCGTAGATATGGCTGCGCAGGGCATCGGAGTCGGGCTCCTCATCCCCCCAGACGGTGTCGAGCACCTCCTGACGGCTGACGATGGCGGGGGCGCGGCGGGCCAGCAGGGCGAGGATCCGGAACGGGATCTTGCCGAGCTTGAGGGGAACGCCGGCACGAGTCGCCTGACCGCTGGCGGTATCGACCGTCAGATCGCCAAAGCTGATGGCCCCCACATCGCCGCGCGGGCCACGCAGACTCAGAGCTTGCAGCCGTACCTCCAGCTCCTCCATGGCGAACGGCTTGACCAGATAGTCATCCCCTCCCGCCTTGAAGCCCGCCAGCTTGTCTTCCAGGCTGTCGCGGGCGGTGAGAAACAGCACGGGAGTGGCAATCCCCTGCTCGCGCAGGCGCGCCACTGTGCTGAGGCCATCGAGGCGCGGCATCATCACATCCATGATGATGACGTCGAAACGCTGATCCTCCAGCAGTTGCAGCGCCGCCTGACCGTGATAGGCACAATCGAGGCGGTGACCGGCCAGCTCCAGATAATCCATGATGGTTTCCGCCACCTGAGGATTGTCTTCCACTACCAAAATCTTCATGCTTTGCTCTCCTGGTTGGCGAGCGTTTCACGCTCTTTTCACACCGGATTCGGCATCCTGTTTGCCAGTGTAACCCCGAGGATCCCTGATGAAGAAGTCTCTCTGCGCCTTCCTATTGCTGATCTTGTTGCCACTTGGCACCGTACAGGCGACCGAATTCAAACTGACCGGCCGCACCACCTGGCAGCTTGGCCAGTTGATGGTCAACGGCATGCCGTTCGTGATCGACGACCAGACCCGCTTCAAGGATTGGCTCAACGAGGATGATCTCGGCGGTACCTGGGTCGAGATGAAGGGGGTGGTGGAGAACGGCGTGCGCTATGTGCGCAAGGTCGAAGCCCTCGACGAAGATGACAAGGACGAGATGGATCTGGAGGGGCCGGTCGAAGGGGGGCGGATCTGGGGCTACACCACCTCGGATAACAGTCTGGCGCCGTTCGAAGGGCGCTGGCTGGAGCTGGAGTGCAAGTTTGATGGCATGCGCCTGAGCCGCTGCCGTGAGGATGACTGATCCGATCTCTGCGTTCCGATTAGAAATGCTCCCGAATGAAGCCCATGCTTGTCCAGCATGGGCTTTTTGTTCAGGGACGAACGAAGATGGAACAATCGAGAAAGTGGTGTGCATGGATGCTGGGTGTACCGCTCTGGGCGGCGCAGGCGGGAGCCAACGAATTGTGGCTGGTGGAGCTGGAGCACAGCGACGGCATCCGCCTGCAATTTCAGGGGGCCGAGGTGGAGCAGGGCAGTGCCGCCGTCTGGCGGCAGGGGGATATTTGGCCGCAGCCACTCAAACCCGGCGACCAGCTCGCCCTGCTGGTGGCTAATGGCGTTGCCACCCGGATTGAGCTGTTGGCCGCCAGAGCCCCGCTGGCCAATCAGCCCTGGCTGCGGGCGCAAGATCGCCTGCAATCCTTCGATGACCGGCAGCTCACGCTGGCCACCCTGGGCACTGTGCGACTCAATCCGCAGGTGCGCTGGGTCAACGGCTCGGCCGCCGATCTGCATGCCGGGAGCGAGCTGGTATTGATCCGTTCGGCGGATGGAATATTGCAGGGAATTGAAGTGATCAATCCGGAAGAGTAATTCAGCATCTTCTTATTTAATATGGTTTCACCATATTGTGGCAGCCATTAAATAATGACTGTCACAATATTTATGATTTATTCCTCAATAAAGTCATCGCTCTAATTATTTTCCTGTATCACCATTATTTTGTTTGTCATGGATGTTTTTTGGTGGTTTATTTTATTTGTGTCAGGTTTTGTCGGAGTCCATCCCTGTCAAATGAAAAAGGATATTTCTACACAATAACAATTATCGCATGTCTGAAAGAGGGATAAATGATGAATAGAATAATTACCGCCAATCTGGCGTTTTTTGCGTCTTCATTGATGCTCGCTCAGGTGCAGGCGGCTGAACCTGTCTACCCTGATCAGGTCAAGTGGGCGGGTCTTGGCACGGGCGTCTGTGCCAGTGGTTACCGTCCTCTGACCCGCGATGAAGCCATGAGTATCAAGGGTAATCTGGTCAGCCGCATGGGGCAGTGGCAGATCACCGGGCTGGCGGATCGCTGGGTGATTATGGGGCCGGGATATAATGGCGAAATCAAACAGGGCACTGCCGGAGAAACCTGGTGTTATCCCAACTCACCGGTTTCCGGAGAAATACCGACACTCTCTGACTGGAATATTCCAGCGGGTGATGAGGTCGATGTGCAATGGCGGCTTGTCCATGATAATGATTATTTTATCAAGCCAGTCAGTTATCTCGCCCATTATTTGGGATACGCCTGGGTGGGTGGGAATCATAGCCCTTATGTCGGGGAAGATATGGATGTTACCCGGGTTGGTGATGGCTGGTTGATAAAGGGAAATAATGACGGCGGCTGCTCCGGATATCGTTGCGGGGAGAAGAGTTCCATCAAGGTAAGCAACTTCTCATATACCCTGGAACCCGACTCCTTCAGCCATGGTCAGGTCACCGAGAGCGGCAAGCAGCTGGTCAAGACCATCACGGCCAATGCGACCAACTACACCGACCTGCCCCAGCAGGTGGTGGTGACCCTGAAGTACGACAAGGCCACCAACTGGTCGAAGACCGACACCTACAGTCTGAGCGAGAAGGTGACCACCAAGAACAAGTTCCAGTGGCCGCTGGTGGGTGAGACCGAGCTTGCCATCGAGATTGCGGCGAGCCAGAGCTGGGCTTCCCAACACGGGGGCTCGACCACCGAGACCGTCTCGGTTGAAGCGCGCCCCACGGTGCCGCCTCACTCCAGCCTGCCGGTGCGGGTTGCCCTCTACAAGTCCAACATCTCCTACCCCTACGAGTTCAAGGCCGAGGTCAATTATGACCTGACCATGAAGGGCTTCCTGCGTTGGGGCGGCAATGCCTGGTATACCCATCCGGAGAATCGTCCGACCTGGGAGCACACCTTTGCCGTCGGCCCGTTCCGCGACAAGGCGAGCAGCATCCGCTATCAGTGGGACAAGCGTTATATCCCGGGTGAAGTGAAGTGGTGGGACTGGAACTGGACCATCAGCGAGTATGGTTTGTCGACCATGCAGAATAACCTGGGTCGTGTGCTGCGCCCGATCCGTTCGGCAGTGACCGGTGACTTCTATGCCGAGAGCCAGTTTGCCGGCGATATCGAAATCGGTCAGCCCCAGACCCGTTCCGCGAAGGCTGCCCAGCTGCGCAGTGCCTCTGCCGATGAGGTGGCGCTTACCGGTGTGGATCTGGACAGCGAGGCCCTTGCCAACGAAGGGTTTGGCAATGTATCCCTGACCATAGTGCCGGTTCAATAACCTCCCTCTCAGGCCCCTTTCATAGGGGCCTGTTTCTGTTCTGCGCAAGACGCTGTACTTGCCCTGCGCCCCTCGATTTTCCCTCTTTTTGTCCTCCTGTACCTGAATGATCACAGCGGGAAGCTATGGCTTGCCAAGGGGATGCCAACGCAGGTTTGACCTCTGTTTGGGGTGGCCCCGTGAGCGAGGCATCGTTCACTCATTTGTTGAAAGAGGCGTGTTGGCCAGATTGTTAACGGCTTGTGCTTTAAATTTTCCCCCTTATACTGGCGCCATCTTGTCGGAGTGCTGACCGTCGAACGACGCGAAGCTGAGACCGTTAATTCGGGATCCGTGGAACCTGATCAGGTTAAAACCTGCGAAGGGAACAAGGGTAACTTGCGGGTTACCGCGCCGGAGGAGGAACAAGCCTCTTCCGCTCATCGAAGGGGTAACCCTGATGGGTCAGGGCGCACAGGAGGGAGTCTGTCCCGTCCGGTTGTCCAGCACGTGGGGCGCCTTGCCCACAGCGTGCAGAGAGCGGGAAGGGGCAGAACAGCAGCGCGGAGATCTATCCCGCGCGCACTCCCTCCCGAGATAAACACCCCGCCGCAAGTTCATCTTCTCCTCGAACTCCAGACAAGCAAACACCCATAACTTCAACCAGTTAATGTGAGTTTTGCTATGTCTACTTCTGTATCTGATACCGCCAAATCCAGCCGCCGCGAGCAGCGCTCCAGCGCTCAGGCCTTTATCGACAGCCTCAAAGGGATGGCTCATCCCAACTCCCGTCGCATCTTTATCGAAGGCTCCCGCCCCGATATTCGTGTCCCGCTGCGGGAGATCCAGCTGGCCGACACCTTCGTCGGCGGCACCAAAGAAGACCCCCGGTTCGAGCCCAACGAGCCGGTGCCGGTCTATGACACCTCGGGCCGTTACGGGGAGGAGGGGGTCGCCATCGACGTGCGCCGCGGCCTGCCGCGCCTGCGGGAAAACTGGGTGCTGGAGCGCGATGACACCGACGAACTGCCGGGGCTCAGCTCCACCTTCACTCAGGAGCGGCTGGCCGACGAGGGGCTGGATCATCTGCGCTTCGAGCATCTGCCGAAACCGCGCCGCGCCAAGCCGGGCCGCCGGGTCACCCAGCTCCACTACGCCCGTGCCGGCATCGTCACCCCCGAGATGGAATTTATCGCCATTCGCGAGAACATGGGGCGCGAGCGGGTGCGCTCCGAGCTCCTGCGCACCCAGCATCCGGGCCGCGATTTCGGTGCCCGTCTGCCCCAGAACATCACCCCTGAATTCGTGCGCGATGAGGTGGCCGCCGGCCGCGCCATCATCCCCAGCAACATCAACCACCCGGAAGCGGAGCCGATGATCATCGGCCGCAATTTTCTGGTGAAGATCAACGCCAACATCGGCAACTCGGCGGTCACCTCCAGCATCGAAGAGGAGGTAGAGAAGCTGGTCTGGTCCACCCGCTGGGGCGCCGACACAGTGATGGATCTCTCCACCGGTCGCTATATCCACGAGACCCGCGAGTGGATCCTGCGCAACAGCCCGGTGCCCATCGGCACCGTGCCCATCTATCAGGCGCTGGAGAAGACCAACGGCATCGCCGAAGAGCTCACCTGGGAGCTGTTCCGCGACACCCTGCTGGAGCAGGCCGAGCAGGGGGTGGACTACTTCACCATCCACGCCGGCGTCTTGCTGCGCTTCGTGCCGATGACCGCCAAGCGCCTCACCGGCATCGTGTCGCGCGGCGGCAGCATCATGGCCAAGTGGTGCCTCTCCCACCACAAGGAGAACTTCCTCTACCAGCACTTCCGCGAAATCTGCGAGATCTGCGCCGCCTATGACGTGGCCCTGTCCCTTGGTGACGGTCTGCGCCCGGGCTCCGTCTATGACGCCAACGATGAGGCCCAGTTCGCCGAGCTGCGCACTCTGGGCGAGCTGACCAAGATCGCGTGGGAATACGACGTGCAAGTGATGATCGAGGGGCCGGGTCATGTGCCGATGCACATGATCGAGCGCAACATGACCGAGCAACTGGAGCACTGCCACGAGGCGCCTTTCTATACGCTCGGCCCGCTCACCACCGATATCGCACCGGGTTACGATCACTTCACCTCCGGCATTGGCGCCGCGCTGATCGGCTGGTACGGCTGCGCCATGCTCTGCTACGTCACCCCCAAGGAGCATCTGGGGCTGCCCAACAAGGAGGATGTGAAGCAGGGGCTGATTACCTACAAGATCGCCGCCCACGCCGCCGATCTGGCCAAGGGGCATCCGGGTGCCCAGATCCGCGACAACGCCATGTCCAAGGCGCGTTTCGAGTTCCGCTGGGAGGATCAGTTCAACTTGGCGCTGGATCCCGACACCGCCCGTGCCTACCACGACGAGACCCTGCCGCAGGAGTCCGGCAAGGTGGCCCACTTCTGCTCCATGTGCGGGCCCAAGTTCTGCTCCATGAAGATCACCCAGGACGTGCGTGACTATGCGGCGAAGCTTGAAGCCGTTGAGATCAAGCTGGTCGGCATGGATGGCCAGCAGGAGCAGGTAGTGGCTCAGGTGGAGAGCGGCATGGCCCGCATGGCTGAGACTTTCAAGGAGACCGGCGGCGAGATCTATCATCAGGCAGCGGCGCTGAAACAGGCCGCAGGGGAGGAGGCGTGAGCAGCGCAAGCGGGGCTGTCAGCCCCGCCGATCTGTCGCCCGTGACGGACTCTCGCCCAGTTGTCTGGACCATCGCCGGTTCAGACTCCGGCGGCGGTGCAGGTATTCAGGCCGACTTGCACACATTGCACGACCTTGGCGTGCACGGTTGCTCGGTTATCTCCGCCATCACCGCCCAGAACTCGGTGGCGGTGAAGATGGTTGACCCCGTGCTGATGCAGACCTTCACCGCCCAGATCGATGCCCTCGGCGTCGATCTGCCGCCCGCCGCCATCAAGATCGGTCTGCTGCCGACCCGGCTCCACGTCGAGGTGTTGGCTCGCCGACTGGCAACTATCGAGGCACCCTTCGTGGTCTACGACCCGGTGGCCATCGCCAGCACCGGCACCCCGATGGCGGAGCCCAATATGCTGGAGGCGGTGCGCGAACAGCTGCTGCCACGTCTGTCGCTTATTACCCCCAACGGCCCCGAGCTGGAAGCCCTGACCGGACTGCCGGTCAGCAGCCCCGAACTGGAGCGCCTTGCCGCCCGCCGCCTGCGTGAACTCGGCGCTCGCGCCGTGCTGGTCAAGGGGGGTCATCTTGAGTGGAGCGGCGAGCTGTGTCTGGACTACTACCAGGATGAGACCCGCGAATTCTGGCTGGCAGCGCCGCGCCTCGATACCCGCCACGGCCACGGCACCGGCTGCTGCTACGCCAGCGCCATCGCCGCCGTGGTGGCGCAGGATTATCCGGTAGAGGATGCCATCACCCTCGCTCGTGCCTACCTGCAACAGGGCTTGGCGGCGGCGCAAGGAGTGGGCGCGGGCCCCGGCCCCATCGCCCATCTCGGTTGGCCCGCCGATCTGGCTCACTTCCCCCGCGCCGTATTGGCGGGGTCAACCCTCGATCGCCGCTTCGGACTTTATGAGACAAGCAGTGCCCGCCTGCCGCAGGGCCCCTTCGCGCCGACCGAACACAACCTCGGTCTCTATCCGGTGGTCGATTCGGTCAAGTGGCTGCGCCGCCTGCTGGGGCAGGGGGTCAAGACCATCCAGCTGCGGATCAAGAATCTGCCCGCCGCTCAGGTAGCACCGGCCATTCGCGATGCGGTTGAGCTTGGTCGCCGCCATGGGGCGCGGCTCTTTATCAACGACTACTGGCAGCAGGCCATCGAGGCGGGCGCCTGGGGCGTGCATCTGGGGCAGGAGGATATGGAAACCGCCGATCTCGCCGCCATTCAGGCGGCCGGGCTGCGCCTTGGCATCTCCACCCACGGCTACTTCGAGTTGATGCGGGCCCGCGAGCTGGCCCCCTCCTATATCGCGCTGGGCCATATCTTCCCGACCAACACCAAGGCGATGCCCTCACGCCCGCAGGGGCTGGTGCGGCTGCATCGCTACCGCGCCCTGATGGCGGAGTGGCCGACGGTGGCCATCGGCGGCATCAGCGAGGAGCGGGTGGCGGCGGTCAAGGCAAGCGGAGTCGGCAGTATCGCGCTGGTCTCGGCCATCACCGCCAGTGACGACTGGCAGGGGGCGACCGAGCGGCTGCTTGCTGCCGTGGGGGCAGGGGATGAGCCGCGCTCGGCGCAGCTCATGACCGACATGCAGGAGGTGGAACATGCTCTCTGATGCGGAATACCTCAGATATGGCCGCCAGCTGATGCTGGCGGAAGTGGGTGAAGAAGGGCAGGCACGGCTCAAGGATAAATCCGTGCTGATCGTGGGCTTGGGCGGGCTTGGCTCACCGCTCGCCCTCTATCTGGCGGGGGCCGGGGTGGGTACCTTGTGGTTGGCCGATGGTGATACGGTGGATTCCAGCAACTTGCCGCGCCAGATCCTGTTCGATAGCGAGGCGGTCAACCACTCCAAGGCGGAGCTGGCCCGCGAGCGCTTGGCCGCCCACAACCCGCTGGTGGAGCTGATTGCCATCAACCAGCGGCTCGATGCCGCCAGCCTGCCGGAGTTTGTGGCCGAGGTTGATCTGGTGATCGACTGCTGTGACAACCTCGCCACCCGCCAGGCCATCAACGTCGCCTGCGTGGCTCAGGGCAAGCCCTGGCTCTCCGCCGCCGCAGTGGGCTGGCAGGGGCAGCTGATGGCGCGCACCAGCAGCGATCACGCCTGCTACGCCTGCCTCTATCCGCGGGATACCAAGCTCGCCCAGAGCTGCGAGACCAGCGGCGTCACCGGCCCGCTGGTCGGAGTGATGGGCTCTTTGCAGGCGCTAGAGGCATTGAAACTGCTGCTCGGGATGCCGAGCCCGGTCGCTGGCACATTGCGCCGCTTCGATGCTTTGACCCATCAGTGGCAGACCCTCACTCTGGCTCCCGATCCCGATTGCCCGGTCTGCGGACAGCGCCGATGCCCGACACACGATAAGGAGATCACCCCATGACCCTCACCATCCGACTCAACGATAAAGCCCAACCGCTGGCGGCAGGGCAGAGCGTGGCCGACCTGCTGGCTGCACAGGGGGTTAATCCCCAAGGGGTGGCTGTGGCCCTTAACGGCGCCGTGCTGCCCCGTGGCCGCTGGGCCGAGACCCGTCTTAATGACGGGGATGAAATTCACCTCTTTACCGCCATTGCGGGAGGCTGACATGCTGAAAATTGCCGATCACACCTTCTCATCGCGTCTCTTTACCGGCACCGGCAAGTTTGCCCGTCCGGATCTGATGGCCGCCGCCATCGAGGCGAGTGGCTCCCAGCTGGTCACCATGGCCATCAAGCGGCTCGAACCGGGCAAGGCCCACGACGATATCCTGAGCCCCTTGCTGCAACTCGGGGTCAAGCTCTTGCCCAACACCTCCGGCGCCAAGACTGCCGCCGAGGCGGTGTTTGCCGCCCACCTCGCTCGCGAGGCGCTGGGGACGAACTGGTTGAAGCTGGAGATCCACCCCGATCCGCGCTATCTGTTGCCCGATCCCATCGAGACACTGAAAGCCGCCGAGCAATTGGTGAAAGAGGGCTTTGTGGTGCTGCCCTACTGCGGCGCCGACCCCGTGCTCTGCAAGCGGCTGGAAGAGGTGGGCTGCGCCGCCGTGATGCCGCTCGGCGCGCCGATTGGTTCGAATCAGGGGCTGGTAACCCGGGAGTTTCTCTCCATCATCGTCGAGCAGGCCAATGTGCCTGTGGTGGTGGATGCGGGGATCGGTGCGCCGAGCCACGCCGCCGCCGCCTTTGAGCTGGGTGCCGACGCCGTGCTGGTCAACACCGCCATTGCGGTGAGCGGCGACCCGGTCGCCATGGGCCGCGCCTTTGCGCTGGCCTGCACCGCCGGTCGCAGCGCTTATGAAGCTGGCCTTGGCGCCCGCGCCCTGCAGGCCCAAGCCTCCAGCCCGCTCACCGATTTTCTGGGGGCGTTATGAGTCATGAAACAGGGGCGACCATGAACATCTCCCCCTTGCCTCAAGGGCAGCCAGAGGTTTGCCCCCCTCTCCCTCTGGGAGAGGGGCTGGGGGTGAGGGCGCCGGGGGGGAGGGCTAAGGAGCCAACCTTTCTCGACCGTTGGCAGGAGCTGGAGTGGGACGATATCGGCATGCAGATCCGCGCCAAGACCGCCGCCGATGTAGAGCCGGCGCTGGGTTCACCCCGCCGTACCTTGGCCGATTTTATGGCGCTGATCTCCCCAGCCGCCGAGGCGTTTTTACCGCAGATGGCTGCCGAGGCCGAGCGGCTGACCCGCCAGCGTTTTGGCAACACCATCGGCTTTTATGTGCCGCTCTATCTGTCGAATCTGTGCGCCAACGACTGCACCTACTGCGGCTTCTCCATGAGCAACCGCCTCAAGCGCAAGACCTTGAATGCAGAGGAGATAGAGCGCGAGTGTCTGGCCATCAAGGCGCGCGGTTTCGACAGCGTGCTGCTGGTGACCGGCGAGCACGAGCACAAGGTGGGGCTCGCCTATTTTCGCGAGGTGATGCCCATCATCCGCCGCCACTTCAGCACGGTGGGGATGGAGGTGCAGCCCCTCTCGCAGGCCGACTATGCCGAGCTGAAGAGCCTCGGCCTCGACGCCGTCATGGTCTATCAGGAGACCTACCACGCCCCCACCTACGCCCGCCATCACCTGCGCGGCAACAAGCGGGATATCGTGTGGCGCCTCGCGACGCCGGATCGGCTGGGCCGCGCCGGTATCGACAAGATAGGGTTGGGGGCACTGATCGGCCTCTCCTCGGACTGGCGCGCCGACAGCTACTTTGTTGCCGAGCATCTGAGCTGGCTTGAGCGCCACCACTGGCAGAGCCGCTACTCGCTCTCCTTCCCGCGCCTGCGCCCCTGCACCGGCGCTCTGGAGCCTGCCGTGGTCATGTCGGATCGCCAGCTGGCCCAGCTTATCTGCGCCTGGCGCCTCTTCTCGCCCACGCTGGACTTGTCCCTCTCGACCCGCGAGTCGGCCACCTTTCGCAACGGCGCGGTGCGCCTTGGCATCACCCAGATGTCCGCCGAGTCGCGCACCCAGCCGGGGGGCTATGCCGAGGGGGATAAAGAGGAGCTGGAGCAGTTCGCCATCCACGACGACCGCCCGGTGGGGGAAGTGGCGGCTGCCGTGCGACAGGCGGGGTTGCAGCCGGTGTTCAAGGACTGGGAGCCATTCTTGGGCCGATAGGGGCGGCCACGCCCCCCTTTGCCGGTGGCATCACGGCGTTCAGCCAGACTCCGTGCCTGTGGCGAGCAGGCACGGCCTTACCGTGCAATCGTAGGGTCGATTAGCCGGTAGGCGTAATCGTCCGTTCCGAAGTATGGCGTTGGCGGCAGGAGCCGTTGTGTGGTGGCACGGCTTCGCCGTGCAGGACGCGAGGCCGCTGGCCTCGAAGGGGTTTCGCCCGCCCCTCGGGCCGGGGCGAGTGACTTTGGAAAGACCCAAAGTCACCAAAGGTCTTCTCCCCCGCTTATTCGCCCGACTTCGTCGGGTTCCTTCGGCTCACCTGCTTGTCCGACGGCACGCGCCGACGGGCCATCCATGGCCCGGCGCCGCTCGCTCGACATCCTGTCTCGCGGCCTGGACAAGTGGGCTCGCCTCAGCGAATAAGAGGGGGAACCAAAACCGTGTCCGCCATAACTCAGGGGAATCGTAGGTGAAATACGCGGAGCGCATTGCACCGCTTATTTTCACCTCGAATATAGAGGTGCAATTCACTTCGTTCATTGCACCCTACGGTACTTGATCACCACCTTAACGTCTCTTTTAAATTCTCCACTCTATATTGTTCAACTTTTTCTACTAGCTGTTCAAGTGAGTCAGTGAGTTCTGCATGGCCATTTTCAGGTGAGTAATGTAGAAATTTTACACGCATTGCTTTAGATGAGATGTTTAATAAATCTTCATGAACCTCACCTTGTGGCAAAGTCATGTAATGATAAGGCATCCGGCCATGTGCAAATTGAATGTCTTCAAATAACATTCTTATATCTGGATCATCTGTTCCACAACCAAGAAATAAAAAAGTGTGTGTCAATGCCAGAGATTTCAAAATCTCATAGAATAATACATATTTAGTTCTGGCTTCAGCATAGTCCCTACGAGTAAAAATTATATTTTGTGGGTCATTGGCTGAACCGTGAGTTTTAAGTAAAAGTCTAGTTCCTCCACCATTTAAATAATTTGCAATATCATTGCTAGTATGGTTTTTTGTTATTATCGTTCCAGCCGAAACGCCGAGGGCATAGGAGTCGTAGATTGTATCAAAGTTGGGGCTTGCAACGATTGAAGCATCGAGATTGTATATGTGTTCATGAATTTTTGCATGCCTGTATCCTGCACGTTGGTACTCGTTTTGAACTCTATCGATAAAAACATCAAATGTTAGTTTTTCTTTAATTACTTCGCATGCACTCAAGTAATCTTTTTGAGCTAGCAATGTGTTTATACATGTTTTATCTTCTATTTCATCTAAACAAGCTTTTAGAAATTCCTCCCATGTAGAAGGTCTCTTTCCAACACTGTTGACTGCATTTTTTGATACACCAGCGCCAATCATAATAACACTTCGGCGGCGGGCTAGAGAATCAATTAAAGGTTCTGGCCAGGCTATCATTTCTCAACACGCTCCAAGAGATTAGCAGCTATTTTATGGAAAAATTCTGCTGCTTCAGATACACGTGTATATTGTGAACCAACAATGCCATCTCTTGCAGATAACTCAAAAATAGGTGCGTGGGCTTGTTGAGATAAAGGGACGACGCTACTCAATGTTGGTATTTCACCTAAATTTAGGTCATCAATATCCGAATCAAAAAAAGAGCAAAGTTCGACTAGTTCATCTTTTTGCTTTGTAATTATCCTTTCAAAGGCGGCAACTGGTTCACGTATTCCAGCTTTGCTCTTTGCCTTGTATTGTTGCATTACATAGCCGGCAAAGTTAAGATTCCATTCGACTGGTTTATCTGCGATATTAAAACTATTCCCTTCTTCAAGGATATACTTTTTTATCGCATCTGATAGGGCTGACTGCCAAGTTTTGAATGATTTCATTATATTTTCGACAGCCATCATGCTAAAGATATCTACAGACAGCGGCATCAAAAAGCTATCAACGCCAAGGAGAACAGCTCTATTCAATGCCCCAAGGGATGGCCCCATGTCAATCATTATTATGTCATATGTGTCCAACCTGGAAATAAGCTCTTTGAATACATATGTTGTCTGAAAACCACGATGCTCTCCATTTCGTGTCGCTGCCCAGTCTGTAGCTAACAGATCTTCTCGAATGGACAGCTTAGGGTTTCCAACAATTAGATCAACTTTAAACCGTTCGCTATGTACTATCTCTGGCATTTGTTGAGGATAACCCTGACCCCTTCGTACTGGGTCGAAGAATGAATCAATACTATAAAAATTATTATCTAGGAAAATTTGTTCAAGGTGATCCTCTCCAAGAAGATAAGCTGACGCATTACATTGAGGATCTGCATCGATAACTAGGACTTTTTTCTTAAACTGAATGGCTAAAGACGCTGCAACGTTACACAAAAGGGTCGTTTTACCAACGCCGCCTTTGTTATTGAAAAAACCAATACTTTTCACAGTAAACCCACCATTACATTAACGTATTTGGGGAAGATATTGCGTTCCATATGCAACACAATCAAGAAAAATCATAACCTGTTAGATAGTTTACAGCGGCCAAGAGGGGGGCTGAAGCGTTTTACCTAGATAATGTGATGTGTCATGGTTTGGTCAAGTGCTGAATTCTAGGACACCAACCTATTTGATAGAAACCAGTTGGCTGCTTGGTTTGATGAGTACAGTCCAAAGATTACGATGGTCATTGCCCGTTTACTTTATATTGCCGTAGCTAGTTGGCGACAGCAGGTTGATACCGGCGCTACCCAAGAGCTGACCGGTGGCTGCGTAGAAGAGGCCCATATCGTAGGCTCGTCCTGCCGCGCGGGCAAACTTGTCGGCATCGCCCGCTTCGAACGGGCGGATCACGAGCTGAGCGTTGGCAAGGCGCGGGAGTGTCATCACTTATCCTGCTTTTTCAGGAAGTAACTGATATGCCCCGGCGGCATATCGGGCAGCTGGCCAAAGACCTCGTAACCCTGCTTCTGGTAGAAGGGGAGAGCCTGAAAACTGGTGGTTTCCAGATGGTAGTTGCTGATGCCTTTGCTTTGGGCGTACTGCTCCATGGCGCCCAGCAGGCGGCCGCCCCAGCCATCGCGGCGGATGCTTTCGTCGATCCAGAGCCAGTCGACGTGCAGCCAGCCCCACTTGATGTCGGCGATGATGCCGCCGTGTACCTTGCCCTCTTTATCCTTGATAAAGCTGGCGATCCGCTCGCGCAGATGGGTACCGGCGTGATCCTTGTTGTAGCCCGAGAGACCAATGCGCAGGGCTTCGATCTCATCGTCCTGAGGCGGTTGGGGTGGGGTGAGTTGCATAGTGCTTCCTGCTTGAGTGTGATGATCTCTGTCGGGTTCCGGCGTGTTGTGCGCCGGGCTTACCGCTGCGTTACTGTTGATGTTTTACCGACACTACCCTAACGGAATCGGGTGGAGCCGTGCCAGCTTTTTATGGGCCCAGGTTCGCCAGTCTCTGTCGCCCTGTGGTGGTGGGCGTATCGACCCCGCCGGGGTTTGTCCCTAGCATAAGGAGGATGCGGGGCAGGGGCTCCGCCATGCGGGCATGTGTTGATGCCCGTTTACGGATTTCTGGCGGAGAGAAAAGATGAAGCTGCGTTCCTTGTTGATGGTGGGGGCCCTGCTGCTGGGCGGTTGTGCGGTCAATCCCTACGGTGGTACTCAGGCTCCTGTCAGTGAACCCGATCAGCCAGTGAGCCAGCCGGACAAGCCGGTGACCAAACCGGATAGCGGGGACGTTCAGCCCAAGCCGGTGGCGCCGACCGGACTGGCGCAGGCCATGGCCGATCTCTTTGTGCAGGCCCCCGAGGTGCGGGAGCTGGCGCAAACCGGTCAGCCGGTGCTGCTGCTCACCCCGCCCCAGAACGGCACCGGCGAGCCGGTGGACACCCGCGCCATGGCGGCGGCCATGAGCAAGCTCATCCAGAGCAAGAGCGGTTTTCACTTTGTCGACCAAGGGCAGGTGGCAGCCATCACCGGCCAGCTTGAGTATCAGCAGGGCAGGATGAACCCGGCCTCCCTTGTGCGGCTTGGCCGTCAGACCGGCGCCGGCTACATGCTCTACGGGGATCTGGTGACAGAGGGGAGCCGTTATCGGTTGTCGATGACCCTGATGGAGCTGCGCAGCGGCGAGCTGATCTGGAGCGGTAGTCGCTCCGCCAGCCACTGAGCGGTCTGCGACCAATCAAAAAGAGGGTTGAGTGCCTGTGCGCTCAACCCTCTTCTCATTTCTGGCCCTATGCCTGATGGGGCTTGTCTCTAGCGGATTGCCGCTTCCAGCGCGGCTATCTCGCCGCCGCTGATAAGCGGCAGGTTACGGCTGATCTGCTCCACCGGCCAGTCCCACCAGGCGATGGCGTTGAGACGGGCTATGGTGTCGTCGTCGAAGCGGTAGCGGATCATCCTGGCGGGATTGCCGCCGACCACGGCGTAGGCGGGCACGTCACCGGTGACCACGGAGCGGGCGGCGATAATGGCGCCGTTGCCGACCTTTACCCCCGGCATGATCAGAGCCTCATAGCCAATCCAGACATCGTTGCCGATGACGGTATCCCCCTTGTAGGGGAGGCTGCCCGGGGCGGGGGCGGCGCTCTCCCAACCGTTGCCGAAGATAAAGAAGGGGTAGGTGGAGAAGCCGGAGGTCTGGTGGTTGGCGCCGTTCATGATGAACTTCACCCCGCGGGCGATGGCGCAGAACTTGCCGATGATGAGCTTGTCGCCGATGAAGGGGAAGTGGTAGAGGACGTTGCGCTCGAAGCCCGCCGAATCCTCCGGGTCGTCGTAATAGGTGTAGTCACCCACCTCGATATTGGGCCCCTTGATGGTGTTCTTGATAAAACACACCTGGGGGAAGCCATTCATGGGGTGGGGATTGGCGGGGTCGGGTCCGTGCATCCGGGCTCCTAGGGTTGGCCGGGCTAGAGCGCCGGGAAGTAGCAGGCGCTCATGTCGATAGGGTGATCGGGGCAGCCTGGCAGATAGAATTGCCAGCCCGCATCGGAGAAGGCGCGCAGTTCAGTTTCGACAAACTTGATGGCGAGGCTCAGGGCCTGCAGGCTGTCGATGCCGTAGATAAAGGTTTTGTCGCTCAGCCCCGCCAGCTTCACCTTGCAGCGCCAGTCACCGCTGGCGGACTTGGGATCCGGCTCGGGGGCCTTGATGGCGATCTTGAGGGTGAGCTGTTCCCCTTCGGTACTGATAGCGTCGAAGCGGGCGGTAACGATGGCGTTTTTCATCTGGCGATTCCTTTTCCGTGGTACAGCCCCTGCGGTTGCTGGGGGCTGGCGTTCCTGATGGCTGATGAGGTGAAAACTGGACTCGTGACGGCCAGCGTAAATGAACTTGTGAGTTGAAACAATGAGATATCATTGAGCGAGGGAGGGGCCATCCGCCACTGCGAACGGTCGCAAGTCAGAGCGGCGGTGGGCGCAGGCAATCCTTGCTGGCCGAGACGTCTGCATGCTGCTAGATGTAAAGGATTGTTGGCTATGACGGCAGATTTTTCTCCGTTGCCGATGAGGGCGAGTGAGTCCTTTTAAGGCAGAATATCTCCCCCCTGTTTGACCCTAACGTACAGGAGTCTCCGTGGCGCTTTCGGTAACCCAGCTTTATGAAGTGATGGCCCAACTGCCAGATCCCATCTTCATCCTCAGTGAAGATGGTTATTACGTGGAATATATCGGCGGCATGGAGCAGCAATCCTATCACGATGGCAATCCGCTGGCGGGCAAGCAACTGGCCGATGTGCTGCCACCCGAGATGGCCATGTGGGTCAAGGCACAGGTTGCCGAGTCACTGGCGAGCGGTCAGGTGCGGGTGGTGGAGTATGAGCTATCAGCAGCCGAGGTGGGGGGGATCAATGCCGCCGTCGGGCCGCAGGGGGTACAACGCTTCGAGGGCAAGATTGCCCCGCTGCCCTCCCTCTATGACGGCAAGCGGGCGGTGGCCTGGGTGACTCGCAATATTACCCGCCAGTACGAGTTGCAGCAGCGACTGCAGCGCCAGAGCGAGACCGATCAGCTGACCGGTCTCTACAACCGCCGCTTCTTCTTCGAGCACTGCCAGCCGCTGCGGACAGGGGAGGCGCCCTGTGGCCTTATCATGCTCGACATCGATCACTTCAAGCAGATCAACGATCACTACGGCCATCAGCAGGGAGATCGGGCCTTGCAGCGATTCAGTGGCTGCATCGATGCCCTGTTGCGGGCGGACGATCTCTTTGTGCGCAGCGGCGGCGAGGAGTTTTTGATCCTGTTGCCACGGATCGATGAGGCCGGTTTGCTACAGATGGCGGAGCAGATCCGTGCCGCTGTCGAAGCATTGCCTGCCGATCCGGTCGCCATCACGGTCAGTCTGGGCACAACCCTGGTGCAGCCGGAGGAGGAGATCAATCAGGCGCTGGCCCGGGCCGACGAGTGGCTCTATCAGGCCAAGCGGGCAGGGCGCAACCGGGTGGCACACTGCCCGGCACGCTGAGCTGATTGGTCCTGTTATTGGCAGACATCACCTTTCCTTTTGCCATAAATAAATTGGCTGACATCACTGTCAATTAGTAGAAAAGTTGGCCGTATTATTTCACTGATATTCCACAGCTTAAGGTGTTAATATTATCGGCCTGATCGCTGGTCTTATTTGTGTTGTTGGGCAACAGCATGAGGTTTTATCGGTATGTTATCAAAAGGGTTTGGATCTGGTTCTGGATGACGAATGTGACACATTTCATTGTCTTTTGAAACAATCCGATTCAAACGGTCATGAATTATTAACCTTGACCAGGTTGGCGATTTCAACGATGGTAGCGTGGCAGCTCCGTTTCTCTCCGGTGGCTCTGTTGGCCGCTGGCGGCGTTGTTTTTTCATGTGCAGGGCGATATGCAACGACATATCTCCAGCCTGTTATTCGGGCCAATAAAAATAATGATGACAGACTAATAAGGTATATATTGCAATGAGTGTTTCTATTGCTGAAAAGAGTAACTCTGTTTCAAAATTGAAATGGGAGAAAAGCGATTCGGTATGGACCATGGGCCTATATGCCACTGCTGTCGGTGCCGGTACGTTATTTCTTCCTATTACTGTCGGCAGTAATTCCCCGGTTATTTTGCTGTTTATTTTATTGCTGGCTTTTCCGCTCTCTTATTATTCCCACCGGGCATTGAGCCGCTTTGTGCTCTCCAGCTCCCATAAGGAAGGGGATATCACCCATGTGGTGGAGGAGCACTTCGGTGCCAGGGCGGGCAAGCTGCTGATGCTGGTCTATCTGATGGCCTTCTACCCCATCATTCTGGTCTACAGCATCTCCATCACCAATGCGATCCAGAGCTTCGTGGTACATCAGCTGGGGGATGCCGAGCTTCCCCGCGGCTTGCTGGTGCTGGGGGTGATGCTGGGCCTGCATCTGGTGCTGCTGGCCGGCAAACAGATCGTGGTGTCGGCCATCAGCGTGCTGGCGCTGCCCATGGTCGCCTTTCTGATTGGCCTCTCGATCTATCTGCTGCCCCAGTGGAGCCTCTCCTATTTCACAGAGAGTCAGGCAGTGGAGTGGCGTGACCCGGCGTTCTGGAAATCCCTCTGGCTGATCGTGCCGGTGATGGTCTTCTCCTTCAGTCATGCGCCCATTATCTCCTCCTTCAGCGCGGCGCAGAAAAAGCGCTGTCAGGAGAGTGCCGACCTGCGTGCCAAGCGGATCATCAAGTACAGCAGCATGCTGATTTGCGGCAGCGTGCTCTTCTTCGTGGTGAGCTGCGTGATGAGCCTGAGTCAGGCCGAGATGGCGCTGGCCCGCACCGACAATATCTCCGTGCTGTCGGCGCTGGCGAACAAGTTTTCCAATCCGCTGATCGCCTATGTGGGGCCGCTTATCGCCATTCTGGCCATGTCCAAATCCTTCCTCGGCACCTCCATGGGGGTTAGCGAGGGGACGGTGAGCATGGTGAGCGGTGCCTGTCAGGGGCTGGGGCTCTCTCTCAAGGAGTCGACCATCGCCCGGGTGTCGTCGGTGATCCTGTTTATGGTGACCGCCCTCATCACCTATCTGAACCCCAATGTGCTCGACATCATCGAGCGCGTCAGTGGCCCGCTGATCGCGGTGATCCTGTTTCTGCTGCCGGCCTGCTCCATCTATCGCTTACCCGCACTCAAGCGTTATCGCGGGCCGAGTACCCTTTTTGTGTTGGTGATGGGGCTGCTTGCCATCTCGGCCCTTATCTACGATCTGCTTTGACCGGGCAGTATCCCGCACAAATCCAAAAGGGCGACCATCTGGTCGCCCTTTTTCTGTGCATCGGGGTTAGCCGAGCAGGCCGGTGGCGCTCTGGCCCGCCATCAGCAAGCCGATGGCCAGCACGCTGAACCAGACCAGGGTCGCACTTACCAGCAGATAGCCGCTGGCAACGAACAGACCGTCCCGCTGCAACATGCCGGTGCAGAGCAACAGGATGGCCCAAGCAGGCATGGCATTGGTGAAGGGGATGGCGCCCAGGGGTAGCATCAGCAGCAGGGCGGCCAGCATGATCAGCAGACCGTTGCAGCGGTTGACCGTGCTGCTGCCGGTCAGCACCAGCAGGCGCGGGCGGATAACGCGATCGACACGGGCCAGCAGATCCGCACCCTTGTGCAGGGTCGGCTTGAGCTGGTCGGCGGCGAAGCGGCGTTCCATCAGGATGGCGGGCAGCCAGGGCACCCGGTTGAGGGTGATGCCGATGCCGATAAAGAGGATCAGCAGACCAAACGGGGTGCTGACCCCGGGAATGGAGACCGGCAACAGAAAGGGGACGGTGAGCAGCACGCAAAACAGCAGCATGCCCTGTTCGCCCACCAGCTCCAGCATCTGGCGCAGGCTGATGTGGCTTTCGTCGATGGCGTGCGCGGTGGCCCGCAGGGTATCCGCGAGGGTGGTCTGGGGGTCGTGAAGTTGCGCGGCAACCATTCCCTGATGTCCTTCTGAGTGGTGATGACAGGTCCTTGTGACCCGCTTTGGCGCCAGCATACGTGGCAGAGGTTAACCGTCGATGAATGGTGGCGGGGAGTACGGCAAGGCCACAATGGTACTGCTTTGCCGCGCCATCGATGAGTGTGATCCCCCCCATGAAAGTGAACCGGTACAGCTGCCATTTAGGATGAGCGCAGGATGCCTCTGGTATGCTTTCTGCACAATCACACAGGGAGCAGGGGATGATGAAGAGAGCCGTGATAGCGATGATGGGGCTGTTGCTGCCACTCGGGCAGGTCTGGAGTAGTGAGGCAGCAACCACATCCGGTTGGCAGGTGACGCCGTTTTTCGGCTACAGCTCAGCCATCGACTTCGAGAAGAGTGACGAGGTGGTGCAGCCGGTCTCGCGCTCGGCCTCGCTCGATTCACTGCAGGGGCAGGGCTCCGGCAGTTGGGGTCTCTTTATCAGCAAGGAGGTGGATGATCCGGGCATGATCGAGCTGCTCTACAGCCATCAGTCCACCACCCTCTCTCCCGACCAGCCGGATCGCCTGACGGTGGACATCCTGCACTTTGCCGGTGCTCTGACCCTCTCTGACAACCTGATGGCGCCCTATATCGGCGCCGGGATCGGGGTGACCCGCTTTGCCGCTTACGACAGCGAGGTGACCCCTTCCATGTCGCTGGCGCTCGGGGTGCAACCGCGCCTCGCCGAGCATCTGGCGCTGCGGGCCGAGGTGCGCGGTTATGGCTCGCTGGTTAACGACAACAACCAGTTTCTCTGCAACCCGGAGCAGTGCGTGTTCAAGGTACGCGGGGAGCTGGTAACTCAGTGGCAGGCCAATATCGGTCTTACCTTCCGCTTTTAGGTGGGGGGATTTCCCCCCATAAAACAGGGGCCCCTGGGCCCCTGTTTCAGCAGCAATGTTCCGCAGTGACCGGCAATCAACCGGCAGCTCTTCACGCCTCTTTATTAGTCGGCGTCGCCCATACCGCGCAGTTTCTACCCGCCTCCTTGGCGCCATAAAGCGCCTGATCCACCCGTTTGAACAGCGAGACGGCCGGCTCCCCGGGCTCGCGGATCCCCATCCCCAGACTGACCGTCATGGTATGGGTCGGGTCGGGGGCTATGGTGCGGGTCGCAGTGAGCAGGGTGTTGGTCAGTTGCTGCAAATCGGCTTCGTGAGCGACGGGCAGCAGCAGGGCAAACTCTTCACCCCCGACACGGGCCGCCAGCGCACCCGGTGGGCAGTGCTGTTGCAACAGCTCGCCAAACTGCTGCAACACCCGATCCCCGATATCGTGGCCGTAGTTGTCATTGATCCGCTTGAAGTGATCCAGGTCCAGCAGGATGAGGGCATGGCAAACCCCTTGCTCCAGAAACAGCTGCTGATGAAAGTAGCGCCGGTTTGGCAGCTTGGTCAGATCGTCAAACAGCGCCTGCTCTCTGAGCCGGGTATTGATATGAAAGAGGTGGTGCATGGTGCTCAGGATGCCGATGCTGCTGAGCAGGATGCCGCTGGAGCGCAGCAGATCCTCGGCATAGATGGCGAGCCAGAGCGGCTGCGCCACCAGCTCATCCATGATGTCGGCGGTGGCCCCCATGATCCACAGCATCAGACCGCAGGAGAGCATGCGGTAGGTGTGGGTGGGCAGGTGGGCGCACTGCACCACCCAGAACAGGAACAGCATGGTGAGCCAGTTGATCACCTCGAAGCCAAAGCTGACGGCGTAAAAGCGCTCGTAGGGGAAGTGGGGCAGCAGCAACAGATGAAGGGTCATGATGGCCAGCATCAATCCCCCCAGCAACAAGATGTGGGAACGATGCTCCCGATCGAGCTGATGGTAGTGGGAGAGGCTGATATCGAGACGATCAAACTGCATGGTGTTCCTCGGATTGGGCCCGCCATCACGTTGCAAACAAGGCGCTGCGTAATGGTATGCCGTAGTCGGATAACAGAAACGGCTGGTCTGCCAGTGTAAACGAGTTGGCCCGCAGCGCGCGATATCGAGGGCTTCAGCTTGTGGGCTGGTTCAGGATTTGCGCATTTGTGGTGCGCCGGCCATGCCCTGCCCTGTGACAGGGCGGTTCAGTACCGGTTAGCGCAGAGCGTGCGCCATTTTGGTGCGTTAACGATGGCTGAGATAGTTAATTTAATGATTTTTAAGGATTTAAAATTATGGCCCACTTTATGCTTTTTACATGTCAGACGGTCTCTTGCGCTCATCGGCGGCAGACGCAGTGATGAGGAAGTGGCAAGAGGCATCCCCGTGCCGGGCGCGGGTGTGATTCTGGCGGGTTGCAGCAACACCTTGCGGTTCGCCACAGATTCAATCAGGGAAACGGAGCCGGTCTTGTACCGGTACGACAGGGAAGGAGAGTGCTCTATGGTCAAAAAATGGATGATGGCGGGTCTGACGATGTTGCCTGCCTTGCTGGTTACCCCAAGTTGGGCCGAAGAGGTCGCTCAGGTACAGGCGGCGGTGGCACCGGTTGCCGCCATGACAATCAACAAGGGTGACAACACCTGGATGCTGCTCTCGGCGGCCCTGGTGATCCTGATGTCGATCCCCGGTCTGGCCCTCTTCTACGGTGGTCTGGTGCGGGCCAAGAATATGCTGAGCGTGCTGATGCAGGTCTTTACCCTGTTCTGCCTTATCTGCGTGCTCTGGGTAATTTACGGTTATTCACTGGCCTTTACCGAGGGGGGCAATTTCTACGGCTCCTTCAGCAAGGTGCTGCTCAAGGGGGTGACCCCTGACTCCATCGCCGCCACCTTCAGCAAGGGTGTCGGGATCAGCGAGCTGATCTATGTGGTGTTCCAGGGGGCCTTTGCCGCCATCACCTGCGGCCTTATCGTGGGGGCGTTTGCCGAGCGCATCAAGTTTGCCGCCGTGCTGCTCTTCTCGGTGATCTGGTTCACCTTCGCCTATATCCCGCTGGCTCATATGGTGTGGTATTGGGCGGGTCCGGATGCCTATACCAGCGCCGAAGCCGCAGCAACCGCGACCGCAACTGCCGGGTATCTGTTCCAGCATGGTGCGCTGGACTTTGCTGGCGGCACCGTGGTGCACATCAACGCCGCCGTGGCGGGTCTGGTGGGGGCCTATCTGGTGGGCAAGCGTCTGGGCTACGGTCGTGATCCCATGACCCCCCACAGCCTGACCATGACCATGATCGGCGCCTCCCTGCTCTGGTTCGGCTGGTTCGGTTTCAACGCGGGCTCCGCGCTGGAAGCCAACGGGGTGGCTGCGCTCGCCTTTATCAACACCTGGGTGGCACCGGCTGCGGCAGCTCTGTCATGGACGTTGGCCGAGTGGGTGATGAAGGGGCGTCCCTCCCTGCTGGGTGCGGCGTCCGGAGCGGTGTCCGGTCTGGTGATGATCACCCCGGCGGCCGGGTTTGTCGGTGTCGGTGGCGCGCTGGTGATGGGTCTTGTCAGTGGTGTGGCCGGTCTGTGGGGCGTCCACGGTCTCAAGCGTCTGCTGGGGGCCGATGACAGCCTGGATGTCTTCGGTCTGCACGGGGTGTGCGGCATTCTCGGCGCCCTGCTGACCGGCGTCTTTGCCAGCCCGGATCTGGGCGGCACCGGGGTGTGGGACTATGTCACCAATCAGGTTGCCGATGGCTACTCCATTCTGACTCAGGTGAAGATCCAGGCCATCGGGGTCGGTGTCACCCTGTTCTGGTCCGGTGCCGTGGCGGCGATTGCCTTCAAGGCGGTCGACATGCTGGTGGGTCTGCGGGTGAACGGCGATGCCGAGCGGGAAGGGCTGGATGTCACCTCCCACGGCGAGAAGGCTTACAGCATGTAATCCCGAATGCCAGACAACAAAAAACCGCCGGAACCGGCGGTTTTTTTATGACTCTAAAGCTGCAAAGCCTGAGTTCACACGCTTAGTTCACGACGGCCACGTTGATGCTGCCATTGCCCTGGGTCATGCGCACGCGAGCACCCGGGGTGAAGGTGGGGCTGGCTTTCTGCACGACCACGATGGCTTCGCCGTTCTCTTTCTTGATCTCCAGCTCGACGCCGTCGACCTGGTTGAGTTTGTCGCCAGCGGCCTTGCCTGCTGCCGCGCCTGCAATGGCACCACCTGCTGTGGCGATATCACGGCCGGTGCCGCCGCCTATGGTGCTGCCCAGCAGGCCGCCGACCACGGCGCCGCCAATAGTGCCGAGCAGGGAGTTTTCATCAGCCTGGATCTTCACCGGGCGGGTGGAGATGATGGTGCCATAGCTTACGGTTTGTACCTGTTTGGCACGGTCTTTGGTGTAGACATCGCCAGAGTAGACATCGCTGTTGGCGCAACCGGTGACGGTAGTGGCGGCCAGCAGGGCAATAAGGGTCATACGTTTCAACATGATGGGCCTCCAAGGCTGAATAGAATTCAAACAATCAGTTTGATGAATTGAACTTTACTCCAAGCAAGCGGGACATGAAATCGGCAAAATGTAACCAATTATGCGTTCTGTAACCGGTTTTATCCTTGAATCGCAGCTGTACCGGAGAGGGTTTTAACCAGCACAAGCCGATCCTCGCCGGGGCCGAAGTAGTCGGCGACCTCTTCAACCAGTTGATAGCCAAGACGGTAGTAGAGGCGCTGGGCCGGATTGGCCGGATCGACCGTGAGCCGCAGTTCGCTTATCTGCAGCGCCTGCTGGTTGGCCTCCATCTGGCGCATCATCCGCTCCGCGAGGCCGAAACCGCGCGCCTCGGGCAGCACCGCCAGCGAGAGCACCCAGCCTTGCGACCGCTCCTGACCAAAGCCACCCAGCACATAACCCACCAGTTGCCCCTCGTATTCGGCCACCAGCAACAACTCGGGCCACAAATCCATCGCCTGACGGAAGAAGAAGGCGGGATAGACATCTTCGCCAAACACCTTGGCATCGATCTGCCAGATGGCGTGCATGTCATTGTGGGTGGCGGTGCGTAGCAGGGGCGGGTTGTGGTGCATCAGGACTCCATCGGCAGAAAACGGATCGGCAATGCCGCTGACCTTGGGGCCAACGGCAGAAAAGGAGTCATAGGGTAGTGGTCATCCCCTGCCGGATGCAAGGGATTGGCGGTTATGGCGGCAGCGGTCTGCTGTGGGGCAGTTTGGGAGCCTTGCGAAAGCCGTCGAGCAGGTGGCGAAGGGTGAGCCAGGGGTGGCGCAGCAACATGCGCGGGCCGCTCCACTTCATCACCTGCTGGATCTGTTTGCGCATCGCCGGGGCGTAGCAGTGGATATTGCAGTTGGCGCAGGTGGGTTTGTGGCCGTGGCCATAACGGCAGCGACGAAGGCGCTGATGGGCGAAATCCCGCAACTGGCGACAGTGACGGCAGTGGGGATCCTGATGATGGTGCTGGCAGTAGAGGCGGATCATGGCGCTGACCGTCTGCTGCTCGCGCATGAGTCTGGGGTGGTCACTCGCCTTTTTGCTGGCTGCGGCGTGTGAGCCCCGGGCTGGGCTGGCATGATGACTTTTCATGGCCGCCATTCTCCTGACCTGCTCGCTTGGGGTGTTGATACAGGTCAAATGGGGGATAAAAAACAGGGCCCGCAGGCCCTGTGTCATCAGATGAGGCTGGTTGCCTGCTCCAGCCAGGCGAGATCCTCGCCCTCGAGCAGCGGGCTCAGACGACGGAACACCTCGGCGTGGTATTCATTGATCCAGCGGAATTCGGCCGGGCTCAGCAGGCTGCGATCGATCAGGCGGGTATCGAACGGCACGTATGTCAGGCGCTCGAAGCCGAGCATCGGCAGCTCGCCAACCTGTTCCAGCTCGGTCACGACTACCAGGTTCTCGCAGCGGATACCGAAGCCATCTTCGCGGTAGTAGCCCGGCTCATTGGAGAGCACCATGCCCGGTTGCAGGGCGACCATGCTCCCTTTCGGGGCGATGCGCTGGGGCCCTTCGTGGACACTCAGGAAGTGGCCGACGCCGTGGCCGGTGCCGTGGTCGTAGTTGTAACCGGCTTGCCACAGCGGCATGCGGGCCAGCACGTCGAGCTGGATCCCGGCAGTGCCGCGCGGGAAGCGGGCCTGATCCAGCGCGATATGGCCCTGCAATACGCGGGTAAACATCGCTTTCTGCTCGTCGCTCACCTCACCCACCTTGATGGTGCGGGTGATGTCGGTGGTGCCATCCATGTATTGGCCACCGGAGTCCAGCAGATAGAGGCAGTCCTGACCAAACGCACGCGGGGTGCCGTTGGTGTGGTGGTAGTGGCACATGGCGGCGTTGGGGCCGAGCGCAGAAATAGTATCGAAGCTCGGCTCGACGTAGTGCTCCTGCTCGCGGCGGAACGCTTCCACCTGATCGGCCAGAGTGCCTTCATCCACCCCTTCAAACTCGCCGGAGGCGATCAGCCGATCCAGCCAGGCGAGGAAGCGGGTCATGGCCACGCCGTCGCGCAGGTGAGCAGCGCGCATGCCGGTCAGCTCGATCTCGTTCTTGCATGCCTTCGGCAGCATGGTCGGGTCTTGGCCAGCCACCAGAATGGCGCCCGCCTCTTCCATGATGAGCTGGGTCCAGGCGTTGGCGCTGTCCGGATCGGCCAGCACCTTCTGTTGATCTTCACCGATGCGCTGCAGCACGTCACCCAGCTTGTCGATGGGGTAGACGGAGACGTCCTGCCCCACGTGCTGGCTGAAGGCGAAGCAGTCGATCTTGTCGGTATCGACGAAGAAATCCATGGTGGTATTGGCGTAGAGCACGGCAAAACCGAGCACCACCGGCAGCCGCTCGATATCGCGGCCACGCAGGTTGAGCAGCCAGTTGATGGGCTCGGCCTGGGTCAGCAGCACGGCATCGAGGCCGCGCTTGCGCAGATCGGCGGCCAGCTGTTCGCGCTTGGCCTGGCTTGACTGGCCCGCCAGCTCTTCGCTGTAGAGGATAACCGGCGTCTTGGTCGGTTCGGGACGATCGCTCCAGTTCAGGTCGATGGGGTTCTGCTCGACCCGCACCAGCTCGATGCCGCGCTCGGCCAGCACGGCCTTGGCGTTCTTGTACCAGGTCAGGCTGTGCAGACGGGCGTCGAAACCGACCCGGGTGCCGGAGGGCAGCAGCTCGGCCAGCCACTGGACATGGGGATCTTCAACCAGGTGGAGAAATTCGAACAGCTCGGATGGCGCCTGCATGCGGGCCTGCACCGTGTAGCGACCATCGACGAAGAGGGCGGCACGCTGGGCCATGATGATGGCGACGCCGGCGGAGCCATTGAACCCGGTGATCCAGTCCAGCCGCTCGGCGTAGGCGGGGATGTACTCGCCGAGGTGCTCATCATCATGGGGGACGATAAAGGCGTCCAACTCCTGCATGGCCAGCTCGGCCCTGACTTGGGCGACGCGGGTTTCAATTATCTCGAAATTATTCATGTCGTTAGTGCCAGATGGTTGCTTTATGAGTGTTCATTTCTTGTGGCCGCCAGCCAGGATCCGCTTGATCGACTGGCCTGCTGCCTCGATATGCTGCCTGAGCAGCACCACTGCCTCGTGCTTGCGCCGGGCGCGGCACAGCTCCAGCAGTTGGGCGTGTTCACGCTCAGCCTTGTCCACGCCATCGGTGGCAAAGAGCAGCTCGAAGCGGACATAGCGGTCACAGCTCAGATTGATCTGGGCGATCAGTTCAAGTGCCTGGGGGCGACCGGCTGCCTGATAGAGGGTGGCGTGAAAGCTGTGGTTCAACTCGGCCCAGTGTTCGATCTGGGTGCCTGACTCCAGGGCGTGATCAAACTGGGCGAGGATGGCCTCCGCCTCGGCGAAGGTGGCTTCCGTCATCTTGTCGACGGCGTGGAACAGGGTATCGGCTTCCAGCAGCGCTCGCAAATAAAAGAGCTCGTCGATGGCTGCGGCGTCCAGCATGGTGACGACGGCGCCGCGATGGGCCTCGAATTTCACCAGCCCCTGTGCTTCCAGCTGCATCAGGGCTTCCCGCACCGGAATGCGGCTCACGGCCAGCTCCTTGGCGATGGCATCCTGACGCAGAGGGGCGCCGGCGGGGAACTCCCCACGGAGGATCCGGCCGCGGAGGTTTTCCATCACCATCTGGGTTCGGGTCTTGTAGGGTGGGGTCATGGTCGGGTCACGATTGGGCGTTACAAAATTGTATATTGTATAAAGTTTGGCTGAATCTACCCCGTCACACCCGGCATGGCAAGGTTTAGGGGCTCGCCGCGGCATGGCTGGCGGCGTTCGGAACTCCATAAAAACAAAAATGCCGGTCAGCGTGGCTGACCGGCATCATCTTGTTGATGCGAAGGGGTCTGTTACAGCTGCGGACCTGCCGCAACCAGACGTTTGCCTTCATCGTTGTCGGTGAAGCGCTCGAAGTTCTTGATGAAGCGCTGGGCCAGATCCTGCGCCTTGGCGTCCCACTCGGCCTTGTTGGCGTAAGTGTCGCGCGGGTCGAGGATCGCCGGGTTCACGTCGTGCAGTGCAGTCGGTACTTCCAGATTGAAGATCGGCAGCACCTTGGTCTCGGCCTTCTCGATGGAGCCATCCAGGATGGCGTCGATGATGGCGCGGGTATCCTTGATGGAGATGCGCTTGCCGGTACCGTTCCAGCCGGTGTTGACCAGATAGGCCTCTGCACCTGCCGCTTCCATCCGTTTCACCAGCTCCTGACCGTACTTGGTCGGGTGCAGGGAGAGGAAGGCTGCGCCGAAGCAGGAGGAGAAGGTCGGAGTCGGCTCGGTGATGCCGCGCTCGGTACCAGCCAGTTTGGCGGTGAAGCCAGAGAGGAAGTGGTACTTGGTCTGCTCCTTGGTCAGCTTGGAGACCGGGGGCAGCACGCCGAAGGCGTCGGCAGTCAGGAAGATCACCTTGGTGGCGTGACCTGCCTTGGAGACCGGCTTGACGATGTTCTCGATGTGATAGATCGGGTAGGAGACGCGGGTGTTCTCGGTACGGGAGCCATCATCGAAGTCGATGGTGCCATCGGCAGCAACGGTCACGTTCTCCAGCAGCGCATCGCGGCGGATGGCGTGGTAGATATCCGGCTCGGCCTCTTCGGAGAGCTTGATGGTCTTGGCGTAGCAGCCACCTTCGAAGTTGAACACGCCGTGGTCATCCCAGCCGTGCTCGTCATCGCCGATCAGCTGACGCTTCGGATCGGTGGAGAGGGTGGTCTTGCCGGTGCCGGAGAGGCCGAAGAAGATGGCCACGTCGCCGTCCTGACCCACGTTGGCGGAGCAGTGCATGGAGGCAATGCCGCGCAGGGGCAGGAAGTAGTTCATCATGGAGAACATGCCCTTCTTCATCTCGCCACCGTACCAGGTGCCACCGATGAGCTGCATCTTCTCGGTCATGTTGAAGGCAACGAAGTTCTCGGAGTTGAGACCCTGCTCCTTCCAGTTCGGGTTGGTGCACTTGGCACCGTTCATCACCACGAAGTCAGGTTTGAAGGTTTTCAGCTCTTCATCGCTCGGGCGGATGAACATGTTTTTCACGAAGTGTGCCTGCCAGGCCACCTCGGTGATGATTCGCACGGCCAGGCGGGTGTCCGGGTTGGCGCCGCAGAAGCCGTCGACCACAAACAGGCGCTTGCCGGAGAGCTGTTTGGTGACCAGTCCTTTCAGATGTGACCACACTTCGGGGGTAATCGCTTTGTTATCGTTTTTACCCTGGTCAGACCACCACACAGTATCCTGGGTAGTGGCATCTTTGACGATATATTTATCTTTCGGAGAGCGGCCGGTGAAGATACCGGTGTTGACGTTGACGGCGCCCAGTTCGGTGACGACGCCGCGCTCGAACCCTTCCAGGTCAGGGCGAGTCTCTTCCGCGAAAAGCTGCTCGTACGAGGGGTTGCGAACGATTTCCTGGCTGTTTTTGATGCCGTACTGGTCCAGTCCTAATTGTTGGGCCAGGGTGGGTTCTGCCACGATTGTCATTGTATTCTCCTGGGTTCAGAGGTTTGTAGGGTTCTATCTGACGTTCATCCTATCACTTAGGTGGTAGAGTTTAGCGATCGCCATCAAACTTTATAAAATAGGGTGTTTTTTTGTTATTAAAGTTAAAGGCGGGTTTTGCCCGCCTTTAATTAGTGTAACTTGTTTGCATCATTGCCGGGAGCCCTGCTGAACAGGGTTTCGACATCGATCCCATTAAATTGGTACTGGGCGCCGCAATAATCACAGTGCATGTCGATCTTGCCGAGCTCCTGCACCATATCCATCACCTCTTCCTTTTCTATCTGCAGCAGGGCCCCTTCGCAGCGCTCGCGGGAGCAGGTGCAGCGGAACTCGACCGCCTGCGGATCGAACACCCGCACCTTGTCCTGATGGTAGAGACGGTAGAGGATCTCTTCCGCTTCCAGACCGAACAGCTCTTCATCCTTGATGGTGCTGGTGAGCTGGGTCAGGTGCTCGAAGTCGTTGCTGTGATCCTCGCTCTGGGCGGGCAGCTCCTGCAGCATGATGCCGGCAGCGCGCGGTTCGCCCTCGTGGTAACCGGTGCGGATCCACAGTTTGGTCGCCAGCTGCTCGGACTGGGCAAAGTAGTGCTCCAGACAGCCAGCCAGAGTGTCGGCGTCCAGCGCGATGATGCCCTGATAGCGCTCGCCCTGATCCGGCGTGATGGTGATGACCAGCTGGCCGTTGCCGATCAGGCTCTGCAGCTTGTTGTCGCTCGGCAGCTCGCCTTCAAAGCGGGCCACGCCGCGCAGTTGCTGGTTGTGGTCGCCGTTGATGACGGCCAGACGCACCGGGCCATCGCCCTGCAGCTGAACGGTGATGGAACCTTCAAACTTGAGGGTGGCGGTCAGCAGGCTGGTGGCGACCAGCAGCTCGCCCAGCAGTTTTTGCACCTGCACCGGGTAGTTCTGGGCTTCCACCACGTGGCGGTAGGTGTGATCCAGCTGGACCAGCTCGCCACGTACTTCGTACTCTTCAAACAGATAGCGATACAGCAGATCTTGGTTGCTCATCATATGTTCCTGGGTTCTTCGGTGAGGTAAATCGGGCGGGCTGGGGTTGCGGCCAGCCCGGTATCAAATCGGGGTCGGTCAGTACTGTTTGACCTTGAGCAACTGGCGCCGCTCCTGCTTGTCGGGGCGACGCTCCGGGCTCGGCGCAAACTGGCTGTTGAAGCGGCGCGCCTCGCTGTTTTCGGCCCGCTTTTTCAGGCTTTCGGCGGTCTCTTCATAGAGCTGCTGGGCGAGTGGTGCCGATTTGCGCTGATCGCTGATGGCCAGCACCCGCACTTCCCGCTCATCCTGCCCCTGCCAGAAGCGGATCAGCGCACCCACTTCCACCTGTTTGCCCGGTTTGCTGCGCTGACCATTGTAGTGCACCTTGCCGCCGTCAATCTGATCCCGCGCCAGCGAGCGGGTCTTGTAGAAACGGGCAGCCCACAACCACTTGTCGAGACGAACCTCGAGGGCACTTTCTGCATGATTGGGCATGAACAGGCTCCATAACGGGGAAAAGAGGTGGTCGATTATACCAGAGCACGGGGTCGGGATAGAAACCGGGCAGCCGCTGCGCGGGGCGCAAACCATGTCAAGGTGATGCAACATATGGGCAGTTTGCTGATTCACAAGGGAAAGCCGCTGCTTTATCGGGTATTCATGGGGGCTGGGAAGGGCCTTCATACCGCGCATATAACACTGCCGCCCCGGTTGGGGGCGGCAGTGTTCACATCCATCGACCATGTCAGAGTCAGAAGTGATCGTGCTGATCCGGCTTCTTCTGGTCGTGCGGCCCTTCGCTGTGGGCGATGGCGGTGCGGATCAGATCAACCCCGGCGCGGATAATCAGCACCCCCATGTTGACCAGCTTGACGCAGACCCACATGAAGGTGATGAGCAGGATCAGCTTGAGCACGGTCTGGAAGGCTTCCAGGAAGTTCTGCTCCAGCTGGGCGGTCAGGCCGTTGGCGCTGGTCATCAGCCAGGTGTAGACCTCGCGCACGAACGGGATGCGGCTTGGCATCTCCAGCACATCCAGTGCGGCAGGGAGCGCCTGGAAGATGACGATGCTGCCGAACAGGATCAAAATGACACCGATGGCGATGCCGAGGAAAAAGCCGAACTGTCTCATGGAGGGCTCCAGCGTTTGCTGCATGAAATTGAAGATAGCCGCCAATAGTAGGGAGTGCCCTGCTTCATCGCAATCTTCCGTGCACCTCCATTGCGGCGGGAACGACGGCGATCCGGCCGCCACCATTGCCCAACTATCTGATTTCTGGGAGGCTTGTCGCCATTGTGCATAGGGAAAGCAAATTGATGTCGAGAACCCTCTTTTTACTCTTGTTGGCGTGGTTTGCCGCTCTGCCAGCCCTGAGCGCCGAACCGGCGGCTCCCTCGGCGGCGGCCTGCGCCATCCGCCATCAGGATCAACTGCTGCTGGTGCAGGATCGCATCTCCTCCCGCTATAGCCTGAGCGGTGGCTATATCGATGGCGGTGAGAGTCCGCAGCAGGCGGCACTGCGCGAACTCTTTGAGGAGACCGGCTTGCGGGGGGAGGTGGTGCAGGAGTTGGGTCGCTGGCAGCGAGCGGTTATCTTCGCTTGTCGCACGCTGGAACCCATCGTCGCCCAGCAAGATTCCGATTTTGTCTCGCTGCTGAAAGCTCCCAATCTGGGTGGGGAGATCCTCAACGCCCGCTTGATCGCGGTGGACAAGCTCCCCCGCGAGCAGCGCCGTTTCCCGGATCAGCTCGACTTGCTGCAATCCCAGCTTGCTCAGGTGCCCGAGAGCGAGGTGCGCTGGCAGGCCGATTTTGTGGCGCAGGGCAATGCGCTGCATCAGGCCGAGATCCCGCTGATGATGCGTCTGCAACAGTGGCTGGGGCCCGATATCTGGTGGCTGTCGGTCAGCAATCTGTTTGGTTCAGGCGGCTTTCAGCTTGCCCTGATACCTTTGCTGCTCCCGCTGCTGGGGTGGCCGCGGCTGCGCCAGTTGCTTTTCGCCATGCTCTGGCTCGGGCTGCTGGTGCAGGCAAGCAAGGAGGGGATCGGCTGGCCGCGCCCCTTCCATCTGCAACCTGAACTGGCAACCCAGAGTGCCCAAGGCTTTGGCATGCCGAGCGGCCATACCGCCTCGGCCTTGCTGTTCTGGGGGGCGCTGCTTGGCTGGCTCTGGCCTGCCCGGCGCGGGCTGGCCTATTCGCTGGCGCTGCTGCTGGCGCTGACCACAGGTCTGGCGCGGGTCTGGCTCGGGGTGCACTTTATCTCTGACGTAGCGGCGGGGCTGCTGATGGGTGCCATACTGCTGGCTGCTTGTCCCTGCTGGCGTACCGATGGGGGTGGGGCAGGCTGGTTGCTGCTGATTGCCGCGGCGCTGGCGCTCGGGGGAATGACCCAATCGGCCCATCTGACCGGTATCGGGCTGGTAGCGCTGGGCCTCTGGCTCGGGGGAAAGGCTGCCCTCGTTCGTGCTGGTTATCCCCCGCTGCTTACAGGGGGCGTCGTGCTGGCGGGCGGCTTGCTGAACGGTGCCGGCCTGTGGCTGTTGCCGCTGCTAACCAGTAGCTCGTTGATCATACTGCTCGGACAGTTTGTGCTCTTTTTCGGGCTGGGGCTCTGGTTGAGCGTCGGCCTCTGGTGGATACTCTCTCTCTTGAAACAAGACTCACGACCCAGGGGCGGACGCCCTGCAAGGGGAACTCTATGAATATGAAAAAAGTGGATTTGGCCAAGATAACCTTGGGGGTGCTGTTTCTCAGCCTCCTGATCATCTCCTGCTTTATGGTGCTGCGCCCCTTCCTGCCCGCACTGGTGTGGGCCACCATGATCACCATCGCTACCTGGCCACTGATGTTGATGGTGCAGCGGTTGCTGTGGGGCAAGCGTGCGCTGGCCGCTCTCTTTATGAGCCTGGTGCTATTGCTGATGTTTGTCATTCCGCTCTTTATGACACTGGCCAATGTGGCGGAGAAAGCCCCCATGCTGATCGAACTGGGGACCAATATCAGCCAGTCACCGCCGCCCGAGCTGCTCTGGTTGCAGCAGATCCCGCTGGTGGGCGGCAAGCTCTATGACTTCTGGCAGCAAATTCTGGCGAGCGGTGGTCAGGTGCTGTTTGCCAAGCTGGCGCCCTACTTCGGTCAGACGGCGCGCTGGCTGGCTGCTCAGGCGGGTAATCTGGGCATGCTGCTGGTCCACTTCCTGCTGACGGTCGGTATCTGTGGTCTGCTCTATCACTCCGGTGAAGTGGTGGCGACCGGCATTCGCCGCTTTGCCCACCGGCTGGCCGGGGATCGCGGTGACAATGCGACCGTGCTGGCTTCCCAGGCGATCCGTGCCGTGGCCATGGGGGTGGTGGTTACTGCGCTGGTGCAATCCTCGGTGGCCGGGGTGGGGCTGTGGATCGCTGGCATCCCCTACACCATGGTTCTGGTGGTGGTAATGTTCCTGCTCATCGTCGCCCAGATAGGTCCCTTTCCGGTGCTGATCTCCTGTGTCGGTTATCTCTACTGGAGCGGTGATACTACCTGGGGCACCTTCCTGCTGGTCTGGTCGCTGATCGCCGGCACCATGGACAACTTCCTGCGTCCCTTCCTGATCAAACGCGGTGCCAATCTGCCCCTCATTCTCATTCTGGTGGGGGTTATCGGCGGCCTGCTGGCGATGGGGATCATCGGTCTGTTTATCGGCCCCGTGGTGCTGGCGGTGGCTTATACCCTGCTGGATGCCTGGATCAAGGAGGGTGACCATCAGTCAGAGGCGACCCATATCGCTGCACCGCCCAGAGTAGATTGACGGTTCTATAACAAGCTGATGCAAAGAGCCGCCCGATGGGCGGCTCTTTTGTTGATGATAACAGCGTGAGGCCGGTTGTTTCATACCTGAGCCGAAGCGGTTGTTCACAACATCTGTTTGAGGCGATAGAGCAGATCTAGCGCCTGACGGGGGGTGAGCTCGTCCGGGCGCACTGCTTCCAGCTCATCGACTACCGGATGGCTCTGGGGCGCCATGGTCACCGGAGCCGGGCGGGTTTCACCGGCGGCGACCGGAGTGGCGCTCTCCAGCTCGTGTAGTTTGTGACGTGCCTGCTGGATCACCGATTTCGGCACCCCGGCCAACGCCGCCACTTGCAGGCCGTAGGAGCGGCTGGCCGCGCCTTCCTGCACCGCGTGCATAAAGGCGATGGTGTCGCCGTGCTCCACCGCATCCAGATGGACGTTGGCCAGCCCGCTCATCAGCTCGGGCAAGCGGGTCAGCTCGAAGTAGTGGGTGGCAAACAGGGTGTAGGCGCCAATCTTGCTCGCCAGCTGTTCGGCACATGCCCACGCCAGCGAGAGGCCGTCGTAGGTGCTGGTGCCGCGGCCAATTTCGTCCATCAGCACCAGACTGCGGGCGGTGGCGTTGTTGAGGATATTGGCGGTCTCGGTCATCTCTACCATAAAGGTGGAGCGGCCGGAGGCGAGATCGTCTGACGCCCCGATGCGGGTAAAGATGCGGTCGATGGGGCCGATGCGGGCGCTGTCGGCGGGCACGAAGGCGCCGATATGGGCCAGCAGCACGATCAGCGCGGTCTGGCGCATGTAGGTCGATTTACCGCCCATGTTGGGACCCGTGATGATCAGCATCCGCCGCTCCCGTTCCAGCCGGATGGGGTTGGCGATAAAGGGATCTGTCATCACCTGCTCCACCACCGGATGGCGGCCCGCTTCGATCAGGATCTGATCCTCATCGATGAGGGTCGGGCAGCGATAGTCGAGGGTCTCGGCCCGCTCGGCCAGATTGGCCAGCACGTCCAGCTCCGCCAGTGCGGCTGCGGAATCCTGCAGATCGCCGAGGTGGGGCAGCAGGGCATCGAGCAGCTCTTCGTAGAGCCGTTTTTCCAGCGCCAGCGCCTGGGACTGGGCGGTGAGTACCTTGTCCTCGTACTTCTTCAGCTCATCGATGATGTAGCGTTCGTTGTTCTTGAGGGTCTGGCGGCGGATGTAGTGGGCCGGCACCAGATGGCTGTTGGCGCGGCTCACCTCGATATAGAAGCCGTGCACTTTGTTGTAACCCACCTTTAGAGTGTTGATACCGGTCAGCAGCTTCTCCCGCTCCTCGATGCGGGCGAGGCTGGCGGTGGCGCCGTTGGCCAGATCCCGCAGCTCGTCCAGCTCCTGATTGAAGCCGTCACGGATCACGCCACCATCGCGGATCAGCACCGGCGGCACCTCCATCACCGCACGCTCCAGCAGGTCGAGCAGCTCGGGGAAGGTGCTGGCCCGCTCGCGCAGCTGCTGCACCGCTTCGTGTTCGTTATCCGCCAGCAGGCGCTGCAATTCGGGCAACTGGGCGAAAGCCTGACGCAGGCGGGTGAGGTCGCGCGGGCGCGCCGAGCGCAGGGCGAGACGGGCCAGTACCCGCTCCACATCACCCACCTGACGCAGCAGGTTGCCCAACTCGTCGTAGAGGTTTTGCTCGATGAGCTCCTTGATGGTGCTCTGGCGACCTTTCAGGATCACCCGATCGCGGATCGGCTGGTGGATCCAGCGCTTGAGCAGGCGGCTGCCCATAGGGGTGGCGGTACGATCCAGCACCTCGGCCAGGGTATTTTCATAGCCACCGGCCAGATTCTGGGTCAGCTCCAGATTGCGGCGGGTGGCGGCATCCATGATGACCGCATGATCTGGCTGTTCAAGGCGTACGTTGCGGATGTGGGGCAGGGCGGTGCGCTGGGTGTCCTTGACGTACTGCATCAGGCAGCCAGCGGCGCACAGGGCGGTCTCGCTCTTGTCGACGCCAAATCCCACCAGATCCTGGGTGCCGAACTGCTGGCAGAGCAGCTTGCGGGCGGTGCCCAGCTCAAACTCCCACTCCGGGCGGCGACGCAGGCCGCGGCGACCCTCGATATGGTGCAGAAACTCGAAGGATTCTGGATAGAGCAGCTCGGCCGGATTGGTGCGCTGCAGCTCTGCCAGCAGGGTCTCTTCTTTCTCGAACTGATTGATGAAGAAGCGGCCGGAGCTGATATCCATGGTGCCGTAGCCGAAGCGGCGGCCATCGTGGTAGACGGCGGCGATCAGGTTGTCCTGTCGCTCGCTGAGCAAAGCCTCGTCGGAGACGGTGCCCGGGGTGATGATGCGAATGACCTTGCGCTCCACCGGCCCCTTGCTGGTGGCGGGATCCCCCACCTGTTCGCAGATGGCGGCGGATTCGCCGAGCTGCACCAACTTGGCCAGATACCCTTCGATAGCGTGATAGGGCACCCCCGCCATCGGGATGGGGCTGCCGGCCGACTGGCCGCGCTTGGTCAGGGAGATATCGAGCAATTGGGAGGCCTTGCGGGCATCGTCATAGAACAGCTCGTAGAAGTCGCCCATCCGGTAGAACAGCAGGATCTCCGGGTTCTCGGCCTTGAGGCCAAGGTACTGCTGCATCATGGGCGTGTGGGCGCTGAGATTGGCGCTTGGCGCGGCGCCAGTAGCTTGGTGTTGTGCGGTCATGTTCTATTCCAGAAGGGGCCTCTGCGGGCCCGGGTCTGCGGTGATGAGCCTTGAGCTTGATGGCGCCATTCTACACATAAGCGCCGCGCCGGGGGAGGTTGGCTCACACCACCATTTGGCTGATGCGAGTCATCAGCCTTGTGACAATCAGCTCAGTTGCGAGGGGCTGCGGCGGGATCGCATAATGTGCCCTTTCCACGAATCAGAAGGAGCTGTGATGAAACTGGACGCAGAGATAGAGCACCTCGCCATCGAGCTGGGGCGGGCCCTTGGTCAACGGGGCTGGCTGGCTGCGACCGCCGAATCCTGTACCGGCGGTGGAGTGGCTACGGCCATCACCGACATCGCGGGTAGCTCCGGCTGGTTCGATCGCGGCTTTGTCACCTACACCAACGAGGCCAAGCAGCAGATGCTGGGGGTGAGCCGCGAGAGCCTTGAGCGGCACGGCGCGGTGAGCGAGGCGGTGGTGCTGGAGATGGCCCGCGGCGCGCTGGCGCACTCGTCTGCCTCCATCAGCGTTGCCATCAGCGGCATCGCCGGCCCCGGCGGTGCGACCGAGGGCAAGCCGGTCGGCACCGTCTGGTTCGCCTGGGCCGACAGCAATGGCCGCCACCACTCTCTGCTGGCCCGCTTCGACGGGGATCGCCGGCAGGTGCGCCAGCAGGCGGTGAGACAGGCCTTGTCGGGTCTGTTGGCCCTGCTCAGATAAATTGGGCTTGATACTGTATGAATAGACAGTATACTTAGCCCAACTTCATTTTTTACTCACGATTTCCAGCGGAGATTGGCATGGATCAGAACAAACAGAAGGCACTGGCGGCTGCGCTGGGTCAGATTGAAAAGCAGTTCGGCAAAGGCTCCATCATGCGTCTGGGCGACAGCAAGACCATGGATATCGAAGCCATCTCCACCGGCTCCCTCTCTCTGGACGTGGCGCTGGGGATCGGTGGTCTGCCGTGCGGTCGTATCGTCGAGATCTACGGCCCGGAATCTTCCGGTAAAACCACCCTCACCCTGCAGGTGATCGCCGAAGCCCAGAAGAAGGGCAAGACCTGTGCCTTCGTCGATGCGGAGCACGCGCTGGATCCCATCTATGCCGCCAAGCTGGGCGTCAACGTCGACGACCTGCTCATCTCCCAGCCGGATACCGGTGAACAGGCGCTGGAGATCTGCGACATGCTGGTGCGCTCCAACGCCGTTGACGTCATCATCGTCGACTCCGTGGCGGCCCTGACTCCGAAAGCGGAAATCGAAGGCGAGATGGGTGACTCCCACGTTGGCCTGCAGGCTCGTCTGATGTCCCAGGCGCTGCGCAAGCTGACCGCCAACATCAAAAACGCCAACTGCCTGTGCATCTTCATTAACCAGATCCGGATGAAGATTGGCGTCATGTTCGGCAGCCCGGAGACCACTACCGGTGGTAACGCACTCAAGTTCTACGCCTCCGTGCGTCTGGATATCCGTCGTACCGGCGCCATCAAGGAAGGCGACGAAGTGGTCGGTAACGAGACCCGCGTCAAGGTAGTGAAGAACAAGGTGGCACCTCCCTTCAAGCAGGCCGAATTCCAGATCTTCTACGGTGCCGGCATCTCCAAAGAGGGCGAGCTGGTGGATCTCGGCGTCAAGCACAAGCTGATCGACAAGGCGGGCGCCTGGTACAGCTACAACGGCGAGAAGATTGGTCAGGGCAAGGCCAACGTGATGAAGCTGTTCGCCGAGAACAAGGCGCTGGCTGGCGAAGTGGAAGCCAAACTGCGCGAGCTGCTGCTCTCCGGTGCCGTACCTGTCGATGACAAGGCTGCACCGGTTGAGGCAGAAGAGTTCGATGCCGAAAGCGAACAAGAGTTCGAATAAGGAACAAAGGAAGGCCGGGTAGATACCCGGCCTTGTTATTTATGATGGTAGATGAATCCGTGACCGAACCGCTCGAGCCCGCCGAGCCGACCTTTGCCGAACAGCTGGCCGCTGCCCGCGGCTATGCCATGCGCAGTCTGGCCCGCCGCGAGAGTGCCGAGTCGGAGCTGGCCAGACGCTTGCGCCAGCAGGGCTATCAGGAAGAGGTGATCGAGGCGGTGGTCGACTACTGCCGCGGTTACAACTGGGTCAATGACGAGCGATATGGTGCCATGGCGGTGCGGGCCGGTGCCGCCAAGGGACATGGCCCGCTCAAGATCCGTTTCGACCTGCGTCGCAAGGGACTGAACGATGGCCAGATCGATGCCGCCTTTGAGCAGCCGGAGCTGGACTGGTTCGAGCTTGCCTTCGAACTGCTGGAGCGACGGGCAAAAATTGCCGATCTGGCCGATTTCAAGCTGCGGATGAAGTGGCTCAAATATCTGCTGGGGCGCGGCTTTACCCAGGATCAGGCCCGTTATGCCATCTCGGCCCTGCAGGAGCGGGAGGAGTAACGCCACTGCGTGGCAACAGTCGTTTCACCTCTCCTTGTGGCCGGTTTTTCCTGCCGGCTCAGTAGGTTGCGAGCGCAATTCCGAAAAAGCCGTCTTTTGTTCATCTCATTCCTCTTTATGCGCTGCTTTTTTGCCTCTCGACAGTGAAAAAAGCCACTGTGAGCAGTGCCGCTCTTTTCTGGCCCGTTTATGTGCGCTTTTTCGCCCGTGGCGGCCCTGTCCGTTTTACTTTACCCCGCAGAAAACTTACATTAATGCGGTTAAAAGTCCGTATTCGAATCAAGCAGGATTTTCCATGTATATGTCCACGTCAGAGATTCGCGCTGCGTTTCTCGAGTATTTCCGTTCCCAGGGGCACCAGGTTGTCTCCTCCAGCTCGCTGGTACCGCATAACGACCCGACCCTGTTGTTTACCAACGCGGGTATGAACCAGTTCAAGGACGTGTTCCTTGGCGCAGACAAGCGTGCCTACAATCGCGCGACGACTTCCCAGCGTTGCGTGCGTGCCGGTGGTAAGCACAACGATCTGGAAAACGTCGGCTATACCGCTCGTCACCACACCTTCTTCGAAATGCTGGGCAACTTCAGCTTCGGTGACTACTTCAAACAGGATGCCATCAAGTTTGCATGGGGCTTCCTGACCGAGGTGCTGCAACTGCCGAAAGATCGCCTGCTGGTGACCGTCTACGCGACTGATGATGAAGCTTTCGATATCTGGGAAAAAGAGGTCGGTGTCCCGGCCGATCGCATCGTGCGCATCGGTGACAACAAGGGTGCCCCTTACGCTTCCGACAACTTCTGGGCGATGGGTGACACCGGCCCGTGCGGTCCCTGCACCGAGATCTTCTATGACCACGGCGATCACATCTGGGGTGGCCGTCCCGGCTCACCGGAAGAGGATGGCGACCGTTTCATCGAGATCTGGAACGTGGTGTTCATGCAGTTCAACCGTCAGGCTGACGGCACCATGGAGCCGCTGCCGCGTCCGTCCGTGGATACCGGCATGGGTCTGGAGCGTATCTCCGCCATCATGCAGGGTGTGCACTCCAACTACGAAATCGACATCTTCCAGGCGCTGATCAAGAAAGCGGCCGAGATTGTCGGCACTACCGATCTGAGCAACCAGTCCCTGCGCGTCATCGCTGACCACATCCGCTCCTGCGCCTTCCTGGTGGCAGATGGCGTGATGCCGTCCAACGAAGGTCGTGGCTATGTGCTGCGCCGCATCATCCGCCGCGCCGTGCGTCACGGTCGCAAGCTGGGCGCTACCGATGTCTTCTTCTACAAACTGGCTGCCGAGCTGGCAGTGCAGATGAAGGATGTCGCTGCCGAGCTGATCGCCCAGCTGCCGCTGGTCGAGCGCGTGCTGCGCATCGAAGAGGAGCAGTTCGTCCGCACGCTGGATCGCGGTCTGCTGCTGCTGGAAGACGCTCTGGCCAACCTGGGCGATGCCAAGGTTATTCCGGGTGAAGTGGTGTTCAAGCTCTATGACACTTACGGCTTCCCGGCCGACCTGACTGCCGACGTGGTGCGCGAGCGCGAGATCGGCATCGACGAAGAGGGCTTCAAGGCCGAGATGGAGAAGCAGCGTGCTCGTGCCAAAGAGGCTTCCAGCTTCGGCGTGAACTACAACGAGATGCTCAAGCTCGACTTCGAGACCCCCTTCACCGGTTACAAGACCCTGACCGAGCGTACCCGCGTGGTCGGTATCTACAAGGGTGTGGAAGAGGTGAGCGGTCTTATCGCCGGTGACGAAGCGGTCATCGTGCTGGAGCAGACCCCCTTCTATGCCGAGTCCGGTGGTCAGGTCGGTGATAGCGGTATCCTGAAAGTGGACGACGGCATCTTTGCCGTGACTGATACCCTGAAAGCGGGCAAGGCGATCATCCACAAGGGTTACATGGAGCTGGGCACCCTGGAGAAGGGCGCCGAAGTGGAAGCCGTGGTTGACGCTGACCGTCGTCAGGCCATCGCCCTGAACCACTCCGTGACTCACCTGCTGCACGCTGCCCTGCGTCAGGCACTGGGCGAGCATGTCACCCAGAAAGGTTCTCTGGTTGGTGCCGAGCGCATGCGTTTCGACTTCTCCCACTTCGAGGGGCTGACCATGGCGACCATTCGCCGGGTCGAGGAGCTGGTCAACAACCAGATCCGCGCCAACCACGAAATCACCACCCAGCTGATGGATCTGGAAGCGGCCAAGTCCGCCGGTGCCATGGCGCTGTTTGGTGAAAAATATGAAGACGACGTGCGCGTGGTGCGCATGGGTGACTACTCCACCGAGCTGTGCGGCGGTACTCACGCCAAGCGCACCGGTGATATCGGCTTCTTCAAGATCATCGCCGAGAGCGGCATCGCTGCTGGCGTGCGCCGTATCGAAGCGGTGACCGGCAAAGCGGCCATCGACTTCATGCATCAGGTTGGCGAGCAGATTGAAGAGGCTGCCGCCCTGGTGAAAGGCGACCAGTTCTGCATCGCCGACAAGGTTCGCCAGATGCTGGACAAGGCCAAGATGATGGAGCGCGAGCTGGAGCAGCTCAAGGCCAAGCTGGCCGCTCAGGCCGGTAACGACCTGCTGGGTCAGGTGATCGAGATCAACGGTCAGAAGGTGCTGGTTGCAGCGCTGGAAGGGGCCGATCCGAAATCCCTGCGCGGCATGCTGGACGAACTGAAGAACCAGATGAAGTCCGGTGTTGTACTGCTGGCCACCTGTGCCGACGGCAAGGTTAACCTGATCGCCGGTGTCACCAACGACCTGACCGGCAAGGTCAAGGCCGGGGAACTGGTCAATCTGGTTGCCCAGCAGGTGGGTGGCAAGGGCGGTGGCCGTCCGGACATGGCACAGGCGGGTGGTACCCAGCCTGAGGCGGTGCCGGCAGCGCTGCAATCCGTTCACTCCTGGCTGGAAGAGCGCCTGTAATCGGGCGAGGTGATCTGTGGCACTCTATGTACAGAAGTACGGCGGCACCTCGGTCGGCACACTGGAGCGGATCGAGGCGGTAGCTGAGCGGGTCGAGCAGACCCGCGCCCAGGGACACGACGTGGTGGTGGTTGTCTCCGCCATGTCGGGCGAAACCAACCGGCTGCTGGGCATGGCCCAGCAGCTGGATCCTGATGCCAACCGGCGGGAGATGGATGTACTGGTCTCCACCGGTGAGCAGGTCACCATAGCGCTGCTGGCGATCGCGTTGAACAAACGCGGTTGTCCTGCGGTCTCAATGACCGGTGATCAGGTGCGGATTCATACCGATTCCGCCTATGGCAAGGCGCGCATCACCCACATCGACACCGGGCTGGTTCATGCCGAACTGGCTGCGGGCAAGGTGGTGGTGATCGCCGGTTTCCAGGGCCGTGACGAGCATAACGCCATCACGACGCTGGGCCGCGGCGGTTCGGATACCACGGCGGTTGCTGTAGCGGCGGCCATCAAGGCCGATGAGTGCCAGATCTTTACCGATGTGGATGGGGTATACACCACGGATCCGCGCATCGAGCCCAAGGCGCGTCGTCTTGACACCATCACCTTCGAGGAGATGCTGGAGATGGCCAGTCTCGGCGCCAAGGTGTTGCAGATCCGCTCGGTGGAGTTTGCGGGCAAGTACCGCGTCCCGCTGCGGGTGCTGTCGAGCTTTATCGATGGAGAGGGAACCTTAATCACATATGGAGGTGATAGGATGGAAGCTCCCCTGGTATCCGGGATCGCTTTTAACCGCAACGAGGCCAGCCTGACCATTCTGGGCGTGCCGGACAGACCAACCGTTGCCGCGCAGATCCTGAATCCGATCAGTGACGCCAACATTGATGTCGACATGATTGTGCAGAACACCCTGGGAGATGGCACCGCCGACTTCACCTTCACGGTGAATCGTGATGACTATCGCCGCGCCCGGGCACTGCTGGAGGAGACCGCCACCGAACTTGGCGCCTCCTGCGTGCAGGGAAATGGCGAAATTGCCAAGGTTTCCATTGTCGGTGTCGGCATGTGGAACCATCCCGGTGTTGCGCGCACCATGTTCAAGGTATTGGGCGAGGAGGGGATCAACATGCAGTTGATCTCGACCTCTGAAATCAAAATCTCTGTGGTAATTGACGAGAAGTATCTGGAGCTGGCGGTGCGGGCCCTGCACGCGGCTTTCGGGTTGGATCAGGCACCGCAAGAGCAGCCCTTGGGCTAACAATCTCTGATTGATTTAGTTTCAACCATTTACCATATCGGTATCTTTGTTAGATAATGTCGCATATCGATATAAAAACAAAACAGGATACAGGAGCAAGCGAATGCTTATTTTGACTCGTCGTGTTGGGGAAACCCTGATGATTGGTGATGAAGTGACTGTCACCGTACTGGGCGTTAAAGGCAACCAGGTCCGTATCGGTGTTAACGCACCGAAAGAGGTCTCCGTACACCGCGAAGAGATCTACCAGCGCATCCAGGCCGAGAAAGTTCCGGGCCAACCGGGCTTCTAAGCCACTTTCATGGCTGTGACAAGGCGACACCTCATGTGTCGCCTTTTGTTTTTTCTCGGCCCCTGAAATCGCCCTGCAGGGCGCGAATCTGCGGGATAAGTGTCGATATTGTTTGAATATTCCACGCTTTGACCAAATGCTGAGCGAACGCACTTTTTTCTCCAAAAAAGTGTTTGACTAAAAATCCCTGTGAAGTATTATCAGCCCCGCAAACGGAGAGGTGGCCGAGAGGCTGAAGGCGCTCCCCTGCTAAGGGAGTATGCGGCTTATACCCGCATCGGGGGTTCGAATCCCCCCTTCTCCGCCATTTGCGCCCGTAGCTCAGCTGGATAGAGTACCTGGCTACGAACCAGGTGGTCAGAGGTTCGAATCCTCTCGGGCGCACCA